>JBFIHP010000388.1:0-4096 GCA_041601735.1 Planctomycetota bacterium
AGAACGTCGCCATGCCGCTGGCCTCGGCCCGGCCTCGGATCGAGCGCTGGCTCGATCGCGTGGTGGCCGCCGGCGGCCTCGACATCGTCGATCCCGACCGGGCGAGCCGGCTCATGATGGAGCGGGTCGCGGTTCGCGGCGACTCGGTCCTCGCCGACGTGGAGGATCTCTATCGCAGGGCGGAGGATGCCGTCGCGCGCCGGGCGCTCGTCGGCCTGGTGGGGGAGATGGGCGGCGAGAGGGTGCGCGCCTTCCTCCTCGCCGCCTCTCACGACCTGGATCTTCGGGTGCGCAAGGCCTCGCTCCTGGTCCTGAGCCGGCGGAGCGAACCGAGCCTCGGCCCGCACTTCCTCGACGTCATGCGCCGCGAGACGGACACCGATCTCAGGCTCAGCGCCGCCTTCCTCGCCGCGGCCATGGGCGAGCACGAGGGCTTCGCACTCATGCGAAGCATGTACGACGAGGCGACGTCGAGCTACTGGCGGCAGACCGTGGTGGCCCTGGCCGCGCGTCTCGACGAGTCGCTGCCCGGACGCGAGGACTTCCTGCTCCTCGCGCTCGAGGGTTTCGATCCGGCGGAGGGTCTGCCGATGCTCGAGGTCCTGATCGATGCGCTCTCGCACGCGGGTGATCGGGCGCGACTGGAGCGGGCGTTGCGCTCGGCGCTGGCCGACGACGAGAGGCTCGGTCCCGCCATGCGTCGCTCCCTGGAGGCGATGCTCCGCCGCCTCGATTCCTGATCAACCCCCGAGACGGATGCAGTTCAACCGGCTGGAGACCAGCCCGAGCTGCAGGGGTCCGGTCGCTCCGTCCACCACGACCACGGCGAAGTTCACGTAGTACTCGAAGCTCGGCGGCAGGCAGGGCAAGGAGGGGAAGGTGAGCAGGGCCTGCGCCGTTCCGTTGGCGCCGATCAGTCCCTGCGGGTGCATGAAGAAGCCGGCCACCGAACCCGGACAGGCCGCGTTCGGCATGATCGGAGCTCCGATGCCGCCCGCCTGGATCAGCCCCACCGATTGCACGAGCAACTCGTCGAGGAAGAGCGGGAGATTGCGCGGGTCCGGCCGCTCGATCGGGACCGTGCCGAGGAAGGGGCGGCCCGGTTCGGACGCGGCGAAGTCCGCCGGCGAGAGCAGCGAGTAGAGGATGCCGTAGGGGCTGTTCGGATAGTCGGTCGCCTCGATGTCGAGGACGAGCAGGGTCTGGCCGACGCCGGCGGGAACGCGGGGAATGCCGTTGGCGTCGGTCCCGTCGAGGCTGGTGATCGTGAGATCGAGGCGACTCTTGCGGAAGGCCAGGTCGATCGGCGAGATATGCTCGGAGCCGATGTAGGGAAGTACCGTCGCCTGCGCCGACGAGCGGGCGTAGCAGTAGACCCCCGGCACCGACATGTTGGCGTCGCGACAGGTGAACCAGACGTTGCCGTGGTTATCGACCACTCCGTCGGCCGGCGCGGTCAGGCCGGCCCCGCCGGCGTAGTTGATGAAGGTGCTCACCGTTGCGGCGCCGCTCGGGCCGGTCACCTGGACGATCTCCTGCGTGCCGCCGTAATCGCCGGTCACGAAGAGGACGTCGTCCCGGTCGCGTGCGACCGAGACCGACTGGGGATGGATGCCGGAGACCGCGGCGTCCAGATCGACGTGGAGGCTGACCGCGGCCGTCGCGTCGTCGATGACGATGATGTTGGCGACGCCCTGGTTGCAGACGAAGAGCGTCTGTCCGTCGTGGCTCCAGTCCATCGAGCGCGGGTGGAGGATCGCCGCGTCGGTGACCGTCCGGAGCAGATTGCCCGCCGGGTCGAGTTCCAGGATCATCGCGCTGGTCGAGTTGGTTCCGAAGGAACACCAGATGTTGCCGGTCACGGGGTTCACCGCGACGTCCTGGGCCTTGGTGCCGCTGGCGAAGGGGGTGGTGTCCGGCGTGGACATCGGTCCCGAGAAGCGCCTGATCTCGTCGCCGCGTGCGAGGTAGACGACGTCATTGGTGGCGGTGTCGATCCCGCGGATCTGACCCGTACCCACCTGGGGCAGGATGCCGATGAAGACGCCGGCGTGATCGTAGAGACGGACCTCCCCGTCGCTCCCGTTCGACATGACGCCACGGTCGGCGACGTAGAGTTCGGCCTCCTCGAAGGTCTGGGCCCGGAGGCCGACGGCGCCGAGGACTGCGATCAGGGTTGCGGCGGCCAGGAATCGGATGGTCATCGTGGGACAAGCTCTCGGAGGGTCTCGGAACGCCGTCATGATAGCGAGTCGGGGCCCGGCTGAACACGCCCGGAGCGACGGGATGCGGCGCCCCGACAGGGCAGGGACGTTCGGCGCCGGTCGATTCGGTCAAACGAAGCGCGGAGAGCGGATTTTCGCTCTCCCCGCCCCCGGCCGCCGTCCGCCTCCCGTGATCAGAAGATGTCGATCGCTTCGAGCAGGGCCTCGGCGTTTTCCATCCCGTAGTTCGAATCGATGGCGATCCGCGCGAAATCGCTGCTCGGTGACTTGTCGGCGACGAGGCCGAGCGCGACCACGGCGAAGGCCCGGGTCAGATCGGTCTCGCCCTCGGCCGTCGCGAGCTTGATCAGGCCGGCGATGCTGCGCCGGTCGCCGCAACGGCCGAGCGCCGTCGCGAGACCTCCCTTGACCTGGATGCTGCCCGAATTGCGCATGATCTCGATCATGAGGTCGAGCGAGTCGGGCTCGAACATCGCGGCCAGCGCCACGCCGCAGGCCCGGCTCAGGCGCTCGTCTCGGGCGCTCCGGGCCAGGATCTCGCGGATGGCGGGCAGGGCCTCGCGATGATCGAGCATGGCCAGGGCGGTGATGATGAAGGAGCGGAGGTCGGGATTGGCGGTGTCCTCGAGGGCGGCCATGAGGGCCGGCGCTGCCGCCCCGTCCCCGAGCATGCCGAGTGCGGTCGCCGCCGCGCCGCGCAGCGAGATGTCCTTCTCCTCGGCCAGCATCTCGAGCAGGACTGCCGACGAGTCCTGGTCGCGGGCGATGCCGAGGGCCAGGGCGCTGAAGGCCCGATCCTCGCGGTTCCGGTTGGTCCTGAGGTTCTTCCGCAGGGCGGCGAGGATGTCCTCGCCGCCGAGGCGCCCCAGACTGATGGTGAGGAAGTAGCGGGCGTGGGCGTCCTTCTCGCCCTTCCAGGTCGAGAGCAGCTTCTTCACGACGCGAGCATCTTCGATCGACATCGTGCGACCCGCCGCGATCGCCGCGCCCCGTCGATCGTCATTGCGTCGGGCGTCGAGTTGCGCGAGGACGGTGCCCGCGGAATCGGGATCACCGAGCTTGGCCAGCCCCGTGAGGGCGAGCGGAACGAAGGCCCGGTCCTTCGAGCGGTCCTTCTCGATCGCCTGCACGAGCGGGCCCACCGCCGCGGGGTCGCCGGCGAGTCCGAGCCCCAGGGCTCGACAGCCGTCCACCTGTCGCGTCTTGATCGCCGACAGCCGCGGGAAGGGCCGGGCCTCGCCGAGTCGGTCGAGCAGGGCCTTCCGGGCCTTCTCGCCGCCCGAGAGCCCGAGCGCGATCGCCGCCATGCCGCGCTCCTTGTAGGCGGTGTCCTGAGCGTGCATGAACTCGACCAGGACCTGTTCCGCCATGGGGTGTCGGATGAGCCCGAGGCCCATCACCGCGGCCTGGCGGACCGATCGATCGTTGTCCCCGAGCAGGCCCGCGAGGGCCTCGGCGACCGGCACCTCGCCCGCGCGGCCGAGCGCGATGGCGGCGGCGTCGCGGACGTCCGAGCTCTTGTCGCCGAGAAGGCCGAGGAGGGCGGGCACGACCGTGTCGCGCACCTCGTCGCGGGTCGCGGCCTGGTGGCTGTCGTCGCGGTCGTACTTGTTCGCATCACCGGGAGACGTGCGATCGAGACGGCGGAGCCGCAGATCGAAGAAGTCCTCGCGGTTGCGGTCCCACCAGTTGATCCAGGAGGGGTCCGTCCCCGGTGTGACGCCGCCGCTGCGGGGGTTGCCCGGCCCCGGGCCCGGGGTTCCGGCGCCGCCCTGACCGGGTCCGCCGTAGCTGCCGCCGTGGGCCAGGAGCGGGCCCTGGGCCCCGAGCCAGAGAAGGGTCGTGATGAGGAGGCCTCCGAGAAGACGCGA
>JBFIHP010000389.1:0-4080 GCA_041601735.1 Planctomycetota bacterium
CAGCCGCAGCCGGTCCCGCGCGACGGGCCCCAGGAAGCGCTCGATGTCGATCGCCTGTGACGGGGCCTGGACCACGAGCGCGTCGCTCATCGCCGCGAGCCGTCGTTCGACCCGGCGGAGCAGGAAGCCGGTGAAGGGGCCCCAGTAACCGCTGAAGGTGTGACCGTGGTAGGTGTGCACGAGCCCGGCCTTGCCGCGCCCGGCCAGGCGGGCCAGCGCGCCGGCCTTGGCCTGGTGGCTGTGCACGATGTCCGGTCGGAAGTCGGCGATGATCCGATCGAGGGCGCGCCGGGCCCGGATGTCGTGCAGCGGGGAGATCGGTCGGACGAGGTCGGGGAGCCGGTCGCGCACCCAGGTGCCGGCCTCGAGCAGCTCCTCCTCGCCCTCGGCGAGGCGCCCGGTGACGAGGCGTTGCTCGAATCGATCGGAGGGGAGCCCCGCCATGAGCAGTCGGATGTGACGACTCGGACCTCCCACGTTCAGGCGCGTGACCACCCTCAGGATTCTGATCTTGCGGTCCATCCCTCGTTCCGAGCGGTCCCTGGAGCGTCGTATCCTATGGACGATGTCCACCGATGTCCAAGCGGTCGAGGGTCAGGTCAGCCGGGTCGTCTTCTCGAACGAGGAGACGGGCTACGCCGTGGTGCGCCTCGAGCCCGACGGCCGCGCCGCGATCACCGTGGCCGGTTCGCTCGGAGGTGTGGCCGAGGAGGACCGCATCCGCGCCTTCGGCAGCTTCGAGGAGCATGGCAAGTTCGGCCGCCAGTTCCGGGCGGTCTCCGTCGAGCGCCTCAATCCCACCACGCTCAAGGGCATGGAGCGCTATCTCGGCGGGCCGCGGGTGAAGGGCATCGGCCCCGAGTTCGCGCGCCGCATCGTCGCGGCCTTCGGCCACGACACCTTCCGGGTCCTCGACGAGGAGCCGCAGCGTCTCCGAGAGGTCGAGGGCATCGGCCGCAAGCGGGCCGGGCAGATCGCCGAGGACTGGCATCGCGAGAACGGTCGTCGCGAACTGCTGGTCTTCCTCCAGGGCCACGGTCTCGGTCCCGGTCTCGCGGCCCGGGTCGAGACGGTCCTCGGCGAGGATGCGCTCGCGAGGGTCCAGACCAACCCCTACGTGATGGTCGAGAAGGTGAGCGGCGTCGGCTTCCGGACGGCTGATCGCATAGCCCGATCGATGGGCATCGAAGTGACCGCCGGCCGCCGTCTGCGGGCCGGCCTCCTGCACGTCCTCGACGAGGCTCTGCTCGAGGGCTCCCTCTGTCTCCCCGGCGAACTCCTGCTCGAACAGGGGGCCGCGCTGCTCGAGGTCGAACAGGATCTCCTGCGCCGGGTCCTCAGGCAGCTCGTGGACCGGGGCGAGACGGTGATCGCCCGACCGGCACTCAGGATGGGCGACCAGAGCGGCGGTTACATGGTCTACAAGGCCTTCGCCTTCATGGCCGAGACCGAAGCCGCGCGGCGCA
Organism: Planctomycetota bacterium; assembly: GCA_041601735.1. GTDB lineage: Bacteria > Planctomycetota > DRQF01 > JACKGY01. Next base: position 1,467 of record JBFIHP010000389.1, read on the forward strand.
TCCTCCTTCATCTCGAGGATGACGACGGCCGCCTCGCCGTCTCCTGCGGTCCCGACGACCCCGAACTCGCCGAGCTGAGCGACGAGCAGCGGGACGCGGTCATGACCCTCCTCGGTGCGCGCATCGCCGTGCTCACCGGCGGACCCGGTGTCGGCAAGACGACCGTGTTGCGCAGCCTCGTCGCCATCTGGCGCCGCGCCGGTCTGCGCGTCGCGCTCGCCTGTCCCACGGGTCGCGCGGCGAAGCGACTCGAGGAGGTGACCGGCGCGGCCGCGGCGACGATCCACCGGCTTCTGCGCTTCGACGGCAAGAAGCGGGCCTTCAGCCACGACGCGGATCATCCCCTCGAGGCCGACGTCCTCGTCATCGACGAGGTCTCGATGCTCGACCTGCCGCTCTTCCTGCACCTTCTGCGGGCGCTGCCCCGGGGCTGTCGTCTCCTCCTGGTCGGCGACGCCGACCAGCTCCCGAGCGTCGGCCCCGGCAGCGTGCTCGGCGACCTCATCGGCTCCGCCGCGGTTCCCGTGGCCCGGCTGACCCGGGTCTTCCGTCAGGCGACCCGCAGCGGCATCGTGCCCCTGGCGCACGCGATCCTCCAGGGCGAGATCCCCGATCTGCCCCGCGACCGCGGGGCCGACCTCTTCTTCGTCGAGACCGACGATCCGGAGTCGGGCGCCGAGGTCATTCGCGAACTCGTGCTGCGCGAGTTGCCGCGGCGGGCGGGAATCTCGGGCCCGCAGGACATCCAGGTCCTCGCGCCGATGCACCGGGGGCCGGCCGGCACGCGGGAGCTCAATCGCGTCGTCGCCGAGGCCCTCGGGGCCGACCGGCCCGCCCTCTCCTTCGGCGACGAGGTCTTTCGTCGGGGCGACCGCATCATGCAGGTGCGCAACGACTACGACCGCGAGCTCTTCAACGGCGACATGGGCTGGGTCGTCGATCTCCAGGCCGAGGAGGAGGTCCTGATCGCCGACTTCGACGGCCGCCGACACGAGTTCAAGAAGCGCCAGCTCGGCGACCTCCAGCCGGCCTGGGCCATCTCGGTCCACAAGTCGCAGGGCGGCGAGTACCCCGCCGTGGTCCTGCCGATCTTCGGTCAGCACTGGATGATGCTCCAGCGGCAGGTGCTCTACACCGCCGTCACCCGGGCGCGCCGCGTTCTGGTCATCGTGGGCAGTCGGCGGGCGCTCGCGCGGGCGATCGGCAACGTCGAGACCGCACGGCGATTCGGGCATCTCGCCGACTGGCTACGCCGAGAAGACGCCGAGATATGGCAGTCCAGGGCCTGAGCGGTAGACTGGGACCGCAAGCCACGAGGAACGATCCGTCATGAAGCACAAGCACACGATTCTCCCCTTGCTCCTTCTCGCCCTCGCCCTTCCCACCTCGCTGGAAGCGCAGGAACGGCCCGAGCTGGGCTCGCGGCAGAAGAACGAGGTCAAGAAGTACATGCAGCGCTACGCGAAGGCCCGCAACGACGAGGACCGGGAGGAGGCCATCGTCGCCCTCCTCAGCCACGGCCGCGCCGCCGTCGCCTACCTGGAATCCGCGGGTCTGAAGCCCGATCAGGAGGAGGCCTTTGCGACGGTCAAGGAGGAGTCGGAGAAGCGCCTCGGTCTCGACATCCTGAAGGACAACAAGAGCGCGCCCGCCCACAGCTGGTCGATCTCCTACCTGACCATGGGCGAGATCGCCCTGGTCCGCAAGGACGAGATCTTCGCCGGCTTCATGGTCCACGACGGCCCCGAGGTCGCTCTCGGCAAGATCAAGGTGTCGTGGTGGTGCCAGACCGGCCCGGCGCGGAAACTCGATCAGGCCGGCGGCGAGAAGGGCGAGCTCGATCTCGAGGGCAAGCGGGTCGAGAAGCCCCTGAAGGCGAACTCGGGCTACGACGAGTTCGAGTACGACTTCGAGCTCGGCGGCAGCAGGCACAAGCTGCGGTTCATCGGCCCCGCCTACTTCCTCTTCGAGCCGGCGCCGACCTGGGGCTTCTGCTTCAGCGGGGAATCGAAGCCCTCCAAGCTGAAGAACAGCGACGACGGATTGGTCTTCCTCGACTCGCGTTCCGACGCCGTGCCGCGCCTCCAGCGCCAGCTCCAGGATTACGTCTATCGCGTCGTCCCGGGCGCGGAGCCCCTCAACCTGAGCGAGGAGGAGAAGGCCCAGTTCGCGCAGTACGAGGCCGTGCAGATCTTCATTCGCCGCCAGCGCCGTGACAGTGGCCTCGTGGTCCTCGTCCGGTTTCTCGAGCCGGAGTCGATCGGTTTCGCCGATCATCACACCAGCTACATCATCAACTTCATCCGCGAGATCCTGCCGATCGAGCCGGACTCGGTCCTGATCAGCGCCGGCTCGGCGCCTTCCCTCGAGGGCAACCAGTTCTGGGAGAAGGGCAAGTGGGTGAAGCCCCGGGGCAAGCTGGTCGAGAAGCTGCGCGGGACCTTCCCCGAGGACTACTGATCGCCTTCCGACGAACCGCTCAGATCGAAGGCCCGGAATCGGCGTAGCAGGGCGACCGTGAGCAGTCCGGTGACGACCAGGAGGATCGCCACCGCACTGATCGGATCGGCGGCCGGCGGCTCCTGTCGGGCACCCTCCGCCACGATCGTCTCGA
>JBFIHP010000390.1:0-4065 GCA_041601735.1 Planctomycetota bacterium
ACGTGGTCTTCGCCTCGTCGAGCTCGGTCTACGGCGCCAACGAGAAGGTCCCCTTCAGCGAGGAGGACCCAGTGGACAACCCGGTCTCGCCCTACGCCGCCACCAAGAAGGCGGGCGAGCTGATCTCGCACACCTACCATCACATCCACGGCATGGACATCAGCTGCCTGCGTTTCTTCACGGTCTACGGGCCCAGGCAGCGACCCGAGATGGCCATCCACAAGTTCACCAGGCTGATCGACGAGGGCGCGCCGGTGCCGATGTTCGGCGACGGCACGACTCGACGCGACTACACCTACGTCGATGACATCATCGACGGGGTGGTGAAGAGCATGGAGCGCTGCAAGGGCTACCGGATCTACAACCTGGGCGAATCGCAGACGGTCGAACTGCATCACCTGATCGCGGTGATCGGTCGGGCTCTGGGCAAGGAGCCGATCATCGAGCGGCATCCCGAACAGCCCGGAGACGTCGTGCAGACCTTCGCGGACGTCAGCCGCGCCCGCGCCGAGCTGGGCTACGCACCGACCACGGACATCGAGACCGGAGTCGCCCGATTCGTCGACTGGTACCGCGCCCGCAAGGAGGGTCTGAGGTGAGCGAGCCGCTCCGGATCTGCGCCGTCGTCGGCGCCCGGCCGAACTACATGAAGATCGCGCCGATCGCCTGGGCCGCCGCCGAGCGCCCGGACGTCGAGGTGGCGATCGTCCACACCGGACAGCACTACGACCGGAACATGTCGGATCTGTTCTTCGAGGAGCTCCGCATTCCCGAGCCGGACGTCAATCTCGGGGTCGGCTCGGGCAGCCACGCGGTGCAGACCGCCGAGGTCATGATTCGCTTCGAGAAGTACGTCCTCGAGCATCGACCCGACGTCGTGCTCGTGGTCGGCGACGTCAACTCCACCATCGCCTGCGCGATGGTGGCGGTGAAGCTCGGCATCGCCACCGTCCACGTCGAGGCGGGGCTCAGGAGCTTCGATCGGACGATGCCGGAGGAGATCAACCGGGTCCTGACCGACTCGATCAGCGACCTGCTCTTCGTCACCGAGAAGAGCGGCGAGGACAATCTCCTGAAGGAGGGCGTTCCGGCCGAGCGCATCCACTTCGTCGGCAACGTCATGATCGACACCCTGCTCCGGAGCCGTGAGCTGGCCGAGAAATCGACGATCCTGGCGGACCAGGGCCTCGACGGCCGATTCTACGGCGTCGTGACCCTTCACCGGCCCTCGAACGTGGATGATCCCGCCGTCTTCCGGGGCATCTGGTCGGCGCTGCAGACCATCGCCGTGGAGGCCGATCTCGTCTTCCCGGTTCATCCCCGGACGCGCGCGCGCCTGGGGCAGCTCGGACTCGAGCTGCCTCCGCGCATGAAGCTCCTCGACCCGGTCGGTTACCTCGATTTCCTGAAGCTTCAGGCGCATGCGGGGCTCATCCTCACCGATTCGGGCGGCATCCAGGAGGAGGCGACCATCCTGGGCGTGCCCTGCCTGACCCTGCGCGAGAACACCGAACGGCCGGTCACGATCGAGGTCGGCTGCAACACCCTCGTGGGCGTCGATCCAGGGGTCATCGAGAGCAAGGCGCTCGCGATCGTCCGCGGCGAGGTCAGACGTCCCGACGTGCCGCGCTACTGGGACGGTCGTGCCGCCGAACGCATCCTCGACATCATCGCGTCGAACTACCGAAAGGACTGACAAGATGGCGAGAATCCTCATCACGGGCGGCGCCGGTTTCATCGGCTCGAACCTCGCGGACGCGCTTTGCGAGCGCGGCGACGAGGTCGTCGTCTTCGACGACTTCAGTTCCGGGCGCCGCGAGAACCTCGCCCATCTCGAGGATCGAATCCGCATCGTCGAGGGCGACGTCAAGGAGCTGGACGAGCTCCGCGCCGTGATGAGCGGCGTCGATCACGTCCTGCATCAGGCTGCGGTCCCCAGCGTTCCGCGTTCGATGGAGGACCCGCTCGGCTCGCACGCGGCGAACAGCCTCGGCACGCTGAACGTCCTGCTCTCGGCCCGCGACGCGGGCGTGAAGCGGGTCGTCTTCGCGGCCTCGTCCTCGGCCTACGGCGAGAGCCCGACCCTGCCGAAGATCGAGACCATGCTGCCGGCGCCGAAGAGCCCTTATGCCGCGGACAAACTCCACGGTGAGCATCTCTGCCAGGTCTTCCACACGGGCTACGGCCTCGAGACGGTTGCGCTCCGCTACTTCAACGTCTTCGGGCCGCGCCAGAGCCCGAAGTCGGACTACGCGGCCGCGATCCCGCGCTTCGTGACCCGCATCCTGCGCGGCGAGAAGCCCATCGTCTTCGGCGACGGCGAGCAGAGCCGCGACTTCACGCACATCGACAACGTGATCCAGGCCAACGTGAAGGCCATGGAGGCGCCCGGCGCTCCGGGTCGGGTCTTCAACGTCGGCATCGGGGCGCGGATCACCGTGAACGAGCTGATCCGGACGATCGGGGAGATCCTCGGCAAGAAGGTCGAGATCGACTACCAGCCGGCTCGTGTCGGCGATGTCCTGCACAGCCTCGCTTCGATCGATCTCGCGCGCGAACACCTCGGCTACGAGCCGACCGTGGATCTGGCCGAGGGCCTCGATCGCACCATCGCCTGGTATCGGACGCAGGAAGAGCAGGGAGAACGATCGTGAAGGGCATCATCCTGGCCGGCGGCCTCGGCTCGCGCCTCTTCCCGGCGACCAAGGTCACGAACAAGCATCTCCTGCCGGTCTACGACCGACCGATGATCTACTATCCGATCCAGGCGCTGGTCAACGCCGGTCTGGACGACATCCTGATCGTGACGGGCGGCAACAGCGCCGGCGACTTCCTGAAGCTCCTCGGTAACGGCAAGGAGTTCGGGTTGAAGCACGTCAACTACACCTACCAGGAGGGCGAGGGCGGCATCGCCGAGGCCCTGGGTCTCGCGGAACACTTCGCCGCGGGCGACGACATCTGCGTGATCCTGGGTGACAACATCATCCAGGGCAACCTCCGCGCCGCACGCGCGGCCTTCGAGAGCCAGAAGGGCGGGGCCCACATCCTCTTGAAGGAGGTCGGAGACCCCGAGCGTTTCGGAGTCGCCGAGCTGGACGGGAATCGGATCGTCAAGATCGTCGAGAAGCCCAAGCAGCCGAAGAGCAATCTCGCGGTCACCGGGATCTACTTCTTCGATCGTACCGTCTTCGACTTCATCAAGCGGCTCGAACCATCGGCGCGCGGCGAGCTCGAGATCACCGATGTGAACAACTTCTACGTCGAGGCCGGCAAGATGGGCTGGTCGATGCTCCAGGGCTGGTGGACCGACGCCGGGACCTGGGAGTCGCTCTACCGGGCGACGAACCTCGTGCACGAGGGCGGTGCGAACCGCCTCGACCTGTGAAGGTCCTCGTGGTGGGCGCGGCCGGCATGCTCGGCCGCGCGGTGGTGGAGGAATTCGCTGCCGAGCACGAGGTCTCGACGGCGACGCGCCTCGGCGACGACGAGGCCTACGCCATCGACCTGGCCGACGCCCGCTCCGTCCGCGGCGTCGTCCTGCGATCGGCGCCGGAGTTGATCATCAACTGCGCGGCCTACACCGCGGTCGACGACTGCGAGTCGAACCTCGAGCAGGCCTTCGCGGTGAACGCGATCGGCCCGAAGAACCTCGCGATCGCCTCCGCCTCGATCGATGCGACCCTCTTCCACATCGGCACGGACTACGTTTTCGACGGGAGCAAGAAGGGCGCCTACATCGAATACGACCCGCCTTGTCCCGCTTCCGTCTACGGCCGCAGCAAGCTCGCCGGCGAGGAGGCGGTCATGCGCCACGCGGCCCGCTTCTACGTGGGGCGCGTCCAGTGGCTCTACGGGCCGAAGGGGAAGAGCTTCGCCGACACGATCCTCCGCCTCGCGGACGAGCGACCGGCCCTGAAGGTCGTCGATGATCAGTTCGGCTGTCCGACCTACAGCCTCGACGCGGCCCGCCAGATCCGCCAGCTGGCGGAGGAGGGCGACCCCGGCCTGTACCACATGAGCGCGGGGGGCCGGACGAACTGGTTCGGCTTCGCCCGGGCCCTGCTC
>JBFIHP010000391.1:0-4057 GCA_041601735.1 Planctomycetota bacterium
CGACCCTGACCATCCGACCGCGTGCGAGAGAATCGGAGCGCCCGGAGAACGGGGCAGCAGAATGGACCTGAAGTCAGTCGCACTCTATCTGGCCGTCATCGCGGGCTCGGGGATTCTCGCCTGGCTGGTGTTCAGAAGCGAGACCGATGAGACGCGCGCGGAGGAGGAGATCGCGCTCGTGGATCGGGTCGAGGACCCGCTCTGGTATCGCCACGCCGACGCGGAGCGTCGACTGGAAGCCCTGCGCTTCCGGCTGCCGCTGATGACCTCGACCGCCATCCCGCCGGAGCAGGCCGGTCCGACGAAGGACGAGGTCGCGCTGCTCTGCGCCTTTCACGACGATTGCGCCCGGGTCTTCGCCGATCACGTCCGAGCGCAGAGCCGGCCGAGCGCGGCCGAGATCTCCTCCTACATGGAGATCTTCGCGCGGGTGCGCAACCCGCACTTCGCCTCGCTCCTCGACCTGGGCCTGAATCACCCGGCCTGGGAGGTCCGCTACAACGCGGCCGACGCGGCCATCACCCAGGGCGATCCGCGCGCGGTTCCGTTGCTCGCCCAGGCCCTCATGGAGCAGTCCGGCGTCGAGGTCCTCCGGGTCATCGACGCCCTGGTTCGGATCGGCGGCGACGAGGCCTTCGGCACGATCGCCTACGGCCTGCAGCGGACCGACCCCGAGATCCGCAAGGCCCTGATCGTGCCGCTCGCCCGGGCCGCCTACCGCCCGGCTCTCGCCGATCTTCGACCCCTCCTCGAGGGCGAGAACATCGAGGTGCGGGTCCTCGCCGCCTGGGCGCTGATGGCGATCGGTCAGTCCGAAGGACGCGAACGGTTGCTCGACTTCCTCCGTGACGCGACCCTGCCCCCCGAGGTGCGAGCGCAGGCCGCGAATCTCCTCGGCGCGCAGGCCGTCGAACGACCGGACGTGCAGGCCGCGCTGCGTGAACTCCTTTCCGAAGACGAGCCCGTCCTGACCTTCGAGGCCCGCCTGGCGCTGGCGCAGATCGGTGACCCGGAGATCCGCGCCGGACTCCTGCGCGACCTCGACGGCGAGCTGGCCGATCGCCGTCGCCTGGCCATCGGCATCCTCGCCGCCGGCGGCCGCGACGAGGACATCGAGGTCCTGGCGGGCCGCATCGAAGGGATGAACCTCGAGGAGTTCGGAGTCTTCCTGAACGCCGCCGGACGGGGTCGCGCGCCCCGGGCCCTCGAGGTCATCGCGGCCCATGCGAATCGAGCGGACCGCGTGGGACAGATGGCGCTCGCGGCCTTCAAGCCCTTCGGCGACGAAGCGCTTCCCGTGCTGGCGCGCCTCTTCGACGAGATCGATGACCGCGTGCTGAAGCTCGAGGCCCTCGGCGCCATCACCGCGATCGAGAGCGCCGCGGCCCGCGAGGTCATCGAGAACCTCGACGTCTCCGCGTCGCGCGAGCTCTGGCGCGCCCAACGCATCCAGATCCGGCGGCTCGATCTGGCGCTGGCGAGGTATTGAGATCATGGAGCACCGCGCCCTCGTCAGCGCTCGAATGCCGGTGGCGGATTGCGAGGAGGCCCTCCGGGCCTGGTACCTCGGCCGCGGCTGGAGGGTTCGCGAGGAGGGTGAGAGCCGTCTCGAATTCAGCCGGCCCTTCCGCATCAAGGGGCTCGTCGGCTGGCGCATCGAGGACCTCGCAGCCGCGCTCGAGGTCCGCTGGGCCCGGCGCGAGGGCAACGAGCGGGCCGAGGTGATGATCAGCGTCGAGTATCGCGTCGATGCCCGCTTCCGGCTCTGGAGCCACCTCGACCACCTCTACTTCCAGCTCGAGGTCGAAGCTCTCGGGCACTACCTCCGCACGGGTCGTCGGCTCGATCCGACGATCGAACTCGATCGGGTGCGCCGCCCGGTCGCAGTCGCCGTGATGCTCAACGTCGTCACCGCGGCAGCATTGACCACGGCGGCGGCGATCGTCATCGATCTGGGACTCGTCGCGGCGATGCTCATCAGTTTCGGCGTCGCGCTGATCAACTTCGTCAGCATCCTGGGATTCGCCGATCTCGTCGTGAGCGGCATGGACGACCTCGCCCGGTTCCGGACGCGGCTCGACCGGGACTCCGACGGTCAGCGCGACTGATCGAGTTCGCCGCGGACCGCGTCGAGGCGCGAGCGGTAACCCTCGATGCCGCGACGCTCGCTCTCGATCTCCTGCATGCGGCTCCGGGCGGCGCCCAGGAAGAGATCCACGAGCTTGTCGCAGAGCGTGATGCGCCACCAGTCGCCCTTCTCGAGGGCCCTGCAGCTTCGGAGCGCCCGGCGCCTGGCGGCGGCCTGGAGCAGGAGCATCACGATCAGGTAGACCGCCAGGACGAAGGCGAACGACACCAGCAGGTGGGCGGCGCCGAGGATGCGGACGATGCGCCAACCGAGGCGCAGCGGCAAGGAGGCCTCCGCCGCCTCGGGATTCAGGATGTCCACGAGCAGGGGTTGCAGCAGCGGGAACCAGAGCAGGGTGCCCCAGATGAGAAGCCTGCGCATCGTCCTGACCAGCAGCCCGTCGGGGGGTGCCGATTCGAGCTGCGTCTGGGCCTGGGCGCGCACCTCGGCGACCGCCTCGTTCTCGAGACCCTCGAGAAAGTCGCGGATCTCCTCCTCCTCGAGCGGTGGCCGGGCGATGTCGTCGGTGTCGAGGCGCAGGCTCTCGCGAGCGCGTCGTTCGAGGTCGAGCGTGGCCAGGCGCGCTCGCAGGATCGGCAGGCCTCGGCTCCGGTCCTCGTCGTCGCCGGGCAGGAGCAGGGCGGGCAGGCGGGCGAGGCGACCGAGCTGACGGAGCGGGAGAGCGAGGAAGGAGAGCTGCGGCAGGAGCGGCCAGCGTGTGAGCATCCGCTGCATGATCGGTCGCGCGGCTTCCGCGGCGGCCGAACTCGCCACCAGCCGGTCGGCGAACTCGGCCCGCGGCTCGTCCTCCTCCGCGACCAGGGCGAAGCCGCGACGCTGTTCCTCGATCTCGGCGTCGAGGCGCGCGTGGCGGGCATCGAGGTCGAGTTCCTTCTCCATGTGGTCGAGCCGATTGGCGGCAAGCGCGATCCGGTCCGAGGACTTGATCCGCTCGATCTCGCGGAGGTCGCGCTCGCGGAAGATCTCCGCGCGCAGCGCCCCGACCCGGTTGCCGGGGATCGCGGCCTCGGGCCTGACGGCGGACCCGCTGAAGAACTGCGAGTCGGAGACCCGGTCCCGATCGCCCAGGCTCTGACGGACAGCCTCGCGGAAGTTGGCGAGCGCGTCCTCGGCGGCGCCGCTGCCATCCCGGGCATCGACCTCGTCGATGCGATTCAGGAAGAAGATGAAGTTGGCGACGTCGCGACCCCGGGCATGCCGCTCGAGCCAGTCGTGCAGCAGTCGATCGGAGTACTTGGTCAGCGAGGTGACCCAGACCACCAGGTCGAGGCCCTCGAGTACTCGCTCGACCACGGCGGCGTGAGCGCGCTCGCTGCTGTCGATGTCGGGCAGGTCGAAGAGGATGATGTTCTCGAGCTCGTCGATCTCGTGGGGCCTGATGTCGCTGCTCAGGGAGTCGCGAACGAAGTCGAGGTTCTCGAGCAGCTCCAGCCGTCGGCGGTGAAGGTAGGGGATGACGCGGTCCGTCGTCGGTCGCCTCGCCGATGTGCGCGAGATGTCGGCGCCCGCGAGGGCGTTCACGAGCGTGCTCTTACCGACTCCGGTGCCGCCGACGAGGCCGACCAGGAGCAGGTCCGGCGGAAGGCCTTCCCGGCGGCGAGGGGCGCGCGGGGGGCGCACGCGGTCGCCGTGGCGACGGGCCAGGCCGTCCTCGAATCGATCGATCTCATGCTCGAGTTCGGCGAGCTGACGATGCAGGCTCATGGCTGGGGCTCTCCTTCGGCGACCACGGCCAGGGCCGCCCTGAACTCGTCGATCTCGAGGGTCCCGGGACCGAGGGCCTCGACGGCGGCCATCGTCGCGCCGACCTTGGCGGTCTCCAGGGCGGCCATCGCCTCGCGGAATGCGGCCCGCGTGCGATGGAATTCGGCCGTCACCTCGTTGGTGAAGGAGGGATGGCCGATGAAG
>JBFIHP010000392.1:0-4056 GCA_041601735.1 Planctomycetota bacterium
CCGCGACCTGCAGATCCTCCGCGGCGACGTAGGTGGCCGAACTCGTGAATCTCTTCATCTGATTCGGGTTTCCGCCTACTCGACGACGAAGGCGCCGAGGTCGTCGATCTTGACCCAGAAGGGGTCGCCCTTTCTGGTCTTCGACTTCTTCAGGAGCACCACCTTGATCCAGGGCCCGTCGGCCTCTTCGACCTCGTAGGAGATGGGGTTCGTCGCGCCGCTCGAACGATCGACCGTGTTGATGGTCACGCCCTTCTGGACGACCATCGGTCGGCTATCCCCGCCCCTGGCGCCGCCCGCCGCCGCGGCGGTCAGGACGCATCCGATTGCCACGAATCCGATCGCTCCGGCGATGTCGCGCATTTTCATGTTTCGACTCCTTTGCTTGTCGTCGCATTATCCATGCTCGCGATGCCCTGTGAAGCAGAAGAAGGCTTCCCGGAGGGCCTGGGACGAGATCCGCTCTTGACGCGGCCGCCGTCGCGGACGATCTTCGCGGCAGGGAGCGTCGCGATGGCAGGAATCGAGGTCGAACTGAGCGAGGACGGGATGCAGGCCCTGGTCCGGATCCCCTCGGAGGATGCCGCGGACCCGTCCCGTCCCGAGCGCCTCCGGGCCGCGCTCCGCGATGCGGGTGTCAGCAACGGGATCGACGAGGATCTCCTGCACCGGCTCGAGTCGGCGATCAGGGAGCCCTGCTTCTTCATCGAGAAGGTCATCGCGCGCGGCCGGGAAGCCCGGCCGGGCCTCCCGGGGGTCCTCATCACCGCCTTCGCCCCCTTCCTGGCCGTGGGCGTCACCGACGACTATGACCGGGTCGATTTCCATCAGCGGAAACTGCTGATCCAGGGACGGAAGGGCGAGATCCTCGCCCGGCGCTACGCCCCGCGGCCCGGAAGCCCCGGTCGCGACGTCCGGGATCGGGTCGTCGAGGCCGAAACCGTCGGCGAGCACAGGACGGTCCTCGGTCCCGGGGTCGAGATCGACGAGGAGGGCTTCGTGCGCGCCCGCCGCGCCGGCGTCGTCCACCACCGGCCCGGGGAACAACTCGACGTCATCGAGCTCTACGAGCACCGCGGCGACGTCGGCCCCGAGTCCGGCAACCTGACCTCCGGCGGCAGCCTCGTCGTCTACGGCGACATCCTCGCCGGATTCCGGGTGGCCGTCGGCGGCGATCTCGTGGTCCAGGGCAACGTCGATCAGGGGACCTTCCGGGCCGGCGGCAACGTCGAGGTGACCCAGGCCATCATCGGCGAACCGAAGGAGCTCAATCGCTGCGGCGTGGACCTCTGCTGCAAGCGGGTCCAGGGCGGCGTCCTGCAGATCGTCGGGAGCTTCCTCTTCGATCGCGAGGTCATCAACGCCGAACTCCGCGCCCGTCGAGTCGACTGCAGCAGTCCCCGCGGTCGCCTGCTCGGTTCCGGCGTGATCGCGACCGAGTCGATCCGTATTCCCAACGTGGGCACCGACGCCGGTTCGTCCGTCCGGCTCGAGGTGGGCGCCGATTGGCGCCTCGAGGAACGGATACGACGGCTCGAAGCGACGACCGCGTCGCGCGGCCGCAGTCGTCGCTCCGGGTCCGACGCGCGGGCGAGAACGGGCCGAAGGAAGGGCAAGGTCGGTGACGAGGCCCGCAGGCTTCGCATCGAACTGCGGCGACGCAACGCCCGCCTGCTCGAGAACGCGATCATCGAGGTTCCGGGAACGATCCATGCGGGAACGACGCTGGTATTCGGCGGGGTCGAGGAGACCCTGGAAGAGAACGAGACTCGAGTCCGGTTCCGCCTCGACGCGGAGACCGGGCTCATTGCAAGGGAGGCAATGAAGAGATGAGCATCCTCAGCCTGCGAGCGCAGGAGATCATGACGCAGGGCGTGCACGCGATCGATGCCGATGCCAGTCTCCGGGAGGCCGCGGCGGCGATGGGCTCGCGCGACCTCCACTGCCTCCTGGTGCGACCGTCGAAACCGCAACGCGCCCACGGCATCATCACCACCAAGGACATCGTCCAGCTGCTCGCCAGCGAGGACGTGGACGTGCTCGACGAGATGCTGGTGGAGGACGTGATGACGCGCCCCGTCATCACGGTGCAGGTGGACATGGTCGTCCAGGACTGCGTCGCGCTCATGAAGCTCACCGGCGTCCGCCGCATGCCCGTGATGCGCGGCAGCGAGATCGTCGGCTTCCTCAGCTACTCCGACGTTCTCCGTCACGCCGTGGGCGCGACCTGAACCTTCGTGACGCGCGCCGGCCAAAAAAGGAGAGGGAGGCGCAAGCGCCTCCCTCTTTTTCGACTGGTCCGAAGTCAGCCCCCCCGAACGTGACTTCAAACCGGTCCGCATGTTCGATCGGGCGGGAAGAAGATCGGGGCTCGAAGCCTTGCCCGCCTGATCTTCTTTCGGCCGTTCGCGGCTTCGGCTTTCATGCGGTCTTCATTCGAAACGACTTTTTCGTCGCCCCGCTCCCGCGAAGGCCGAGAGCAGGCATTCACCCGCCTTACCGTCCCGGTGAAAGAAGCGGATAATGGTGAAGGGCTTAGGAGCGACCGGGACATGACCAGCGAAAGGCGGGACACGACGGAGAAGCGGAAGTTCAGGCACGACCTGAACAATCGTCTCGCCGCCCTGATCGGCGAACTCGACCTCCTGCGGGACGACCTGGACGAGGGCAGTCCGGTCCGGGATCGGCTCGCCGGGATCCTCGGGACCGCCGGGGGCCTGGCCGACGCCCTGGGTCGGGACCGTGCGGACATGCGCCCCCGGCGCCGGGTGCGGGAGGCCCTCCACGCGATCGACGACCTCCTGGCGCGGCATCTGGGCTCGACCCGCTTCGAGCATGCGGCCGTGGGTCCTGAGACGCAACCCGGTATCCCGGCCGCGCCGGGCCAGCTCGAACTCCTCCTCCTCTCCCTGATCGGCGCCGGACGCTTCCTGCACGGACCCGAGCGCCCGCTGGTCCTGCTGAGCGGTTACGCGCCGACCGCCGGCGAGGATGGCGATCGTCGTCGCTTCGCCATCCGCATCCAGCACGACGGTGCCGATCGCAGGTCGATTGCTCAGGGTGCCTACGATCGTCGTCTGAAGAGCGCGACCGAGGCCGCGCGTCTCGCGCCCTGCTGTCCGGCCGCCCTGGCCGTCGCCGAGGACCTCGGCGGCACTCTCCATCACGACGTCGCGACCGGACAGGACTCGAGGATCACCGCCTACCTGCCGCTCGCCGCACCCTCGCGCATGCGTCCCGCGGTCGGTCCGGCCCATTGTCCTGCCGGCCGCCGGCGCACGGTTCTCGTGGTTGACGACGACGGCCTCGTGCGAGGATTCCTGCGCCAGTCGCTCGAACGGGCGGGCTTCGGCGTCATCGACGCCGCGAACGCGGACGAGGCCATCGGCGTCACCGGCCATCTCGATCGACCGATCGATCTTCTGATCATCGACCTCGTGCTCCCCGGCATGCACGGTGGGCGCCTCGGGCCCCAGCTCGCCCGGGCCCTGCAGGACCCGCCGATGCTCTACATGTCCGGCTATGACGACGAGGCCATTCGCCACCACCGTCTGCTCGCGCCGGGAATCCCGTACCTGCGCAAGCCCTTCGATCGCAGCGAGCTCCTCCGGCGCGTCCTCTCGCTGGTCACCCGCGACGACGAGGAGCGAGGGTCACGCGCTTCGCAGGAGCCCCCTCGCGCACTATGATGGCGGCGGCCGGCCACGACCGGCATCCCCGCGAATCGGACTCACCGGAGGCGATCATGCGTCAGGTCCTCGCTCTCGTCCTGCTGCTCACGACATCGGCGCCGCTCGCGGCCCAGTGGGCCGCGCCGAGGCTCGAACCGGGACTGAGCGTCATCGGCGCCTCGGTCTCGGCCGGCTTCGGGAGCGGCTATGACCTCGCCGACATCCTGAGCGCCGCCCTCGGCGCCGAACTGCCGATCCAGGACGCCGCCGATTCGACCCTCTTCTTCGGCGTCGAGGAGCGCGGGCGCAAGATGATCGATGCGGCGCTGGTGCGGCGGCGCGAGATCGTGATCGCCATGGACTTCCTCTTCTGGTACGCCGCCGG
>JBFIHP010000393.1:0-4045 GCA_041601735.1 Planctomycetota bacterium
GAGGAAGCCCTCGACGAAGACCTGGAGCGAGGGCAGGGTCGCGGCGACGTCGAGCTCCTCGTTCACGACGGCGACGATCACCGGTCGCCAGAAACGGGCGATCGTCCGGGGCGACTGCCCGCGGGCCGCGAGCCAGTCGGCGATGGGCCGGTCACGCCAGCCGTCGAGCTGTCGCCGCGAGCTCATCATCAGCACGGCAAAGGCGCGGGCGACCTCGAGGCGCTCGCCGAGATCGAGGCCGGTCCAGCCGAGCAGCGCCGGGCCGAAGTGCAGCGGCGCGGGAAGCCCGCCGCGCGTGAGATCGTGGCGCCGGCCGTCGGGCGTGAAGTAATGGAAGCGATCGAACCAGCTCACGAGGCCTTCGCTGCCGAGGTCGCGCAGGAGGTCGATGACGTTCGTGCAGCAGCCGAGCAGCACGTGCTGACCGTTGTCGATCTCGCAGCCCATCTCGCGATCGACGAATGAGGTGGCGCGGCCGCCGAGGAAGGCGCGACGCTCCAGCAGGACGACCTTCGCGCCCCGCTCCGCAAGCCGCAGGGCGGCGGCGCAGCCCGCCATGCCGGCGCCGACGACCGCGACGGTCGCGCTCACGGCCGGAAGCGTCCGAGCAGGGCACGGGCGGCGATGCCGATCTTGCTGCCGAGCGGCACCGAGGCGCGCCGAGTCCAGATGTCGTGGTCGGCCGCGACGATGCGGGCGAGGATGCCGTGGTAGATGTCGCGCATGGCCTTCAGGCAGGGGCGCGCGTCACGCTCGACCAGGTCGAGAAGGGGCGCCGAGCTCCGGTAGTAGCCCTCGGCCCGCTCGACCTGGAAGCGCATGAAGGCGAGGAAGCGATCGTCGAGCACCTCGCGACGCAGGTCGTCCTCGCCGAGGCCGAAGCGGGCCAGCTCGTCCTGCGGCAGGTAGATGCGGTCGCGCTCGAGGTCCTCCTTCACGTCACGGAGGATGTTGGTGAGCTGGAAGGCCTGGCCGCAGTCGATCGCGAGGCGATCGGCCGCCTCCCAGCCCCCCGATCGGTCCCTCAGGCCGAAGATGCGCAGGCTCACGAGGCCCACGACCGAGGCCACCTTGTAGCAGTAGTCCCAGGTCGCCCGGAAATCGGCGAAGCGGGTCACGTCGAGGTCCTGCAGCGTGCCGTCGAGGAGCTCGTCGAGGAAGGCCAGGGGGATCTCGAACTCGGTCATGACCTGCATGAGCGCGGGCATGACGGGGTGTCCGGAGGCGTCGCCCGCGACCGCGCGGTGGAGGACGGCTCGCCAGTCCTCGATGAGCGCGCGGCGGTCGCCGATGCTCTCGTCATCCGACCAGTCGTCCGAGAGACGCATGAAGGCGTAGACGATCTCGAAGGCGCGGCTCTTGCGGCGCGGCAGGGTCTTGAAGGCGTAGTAGAAGCTCGTGGCCGACCTCCGCGTGACCTCGCGGCAGTAACGGGCCGACTCGCGGACGTCGAGGGCCGTGCCGCTCATGACCCTCTCCCCAGCAGGCCGCGACCGAGCGCCGCGAGGAGCAGCCCGACCTTGCCGATCCGGGAGATCTTCGGCCGTCTCGCCAGGACGTCGTAGCCCTGCCGCGCGATGGCGTCGAGGATGGCGATGCCGCCGCGGTTGAAGAGGTCGATGTCGAAGCGGGCGCGACCTGCGACCATGCCCACGAGCGGAAGTCCTCTGGCGAAGAACTCGCGGGTTCGCTCGACCTCGAAGCGCATCAGCTCGCGGACCTGCTGGTTCGCGATCGGCATGGCGAGGTCCTCCTCGTTGACGCCGAAGCCTGCCATGTCCTCGAGCGGCAGATAGATGCGCCCGCGAACGAGGTCGTTCTCGACGTCCTGCCAGAAGTTGGCGAGCTGGAGTCCGGTGCAGGTCGCGTCGGAGAGCGCGCGGCGCTCGTCGTCGCGATAGCCGAGCAGGGCCAGCACGATGCGCCCGACAGGGTCGGCGCTGCGTCGGCAGTAGTCGAGGACGTCCGCGAAGGTCTCGTAGCGGAAGACGGTCTGGTCCTGGACGAAGGCGTCGAGGAGATCGTGGAAGGGCCGGTCCTCGAGCTCGCATTCCTCGACGCTGCGGCGGAGCGCCACGAAGACCGGGTGCCGGGGAGCGCCCTCGAAGCACGAGATCAGCTCGCCGCGCCACCAGTCCAGCAGCGCCAGGCTGCGCGCGGTGTCGCCCACCTCGTCGGCCAGATCGTCCGACCAGCGGCAGAAGGCGTAGACGTTGAAGGCATGCTCGCGCGCCGCCTTCGGGAAGAGCCAGGTGCCCACGTGGAAGTTCTCGTAGTGGCCGGTGGCGAGCTGCTTCGCGTAGGCATGGGCCTGCTCGTAGCCCGCGACCCTCGGTCGGCGGGGGTCGAGGCCGCAGTCCTCGAGAGACCGGGCCAGGGCCGGGGGCGGCATCAGATCGAGGTCGGCGGCGGAACTCATGTCGCCGCCATGATATGCGGGACCGCCCTCGCCCACGACCCCCCGGGCGCGGCTCCACGTTCCGGCCCGAGAGCCGCTGAATTCGGTGCGGGAGTTCATTCAGGTGGGATTCGATGGCGGTCGGACGATCGAGGAATTAGGATCGCCGGAACCCCAGCCCTTGCCCGGAAGCCCCGATCATGCGCATCTACCTGGCCGACCTCGGCCACAACCTCTTGACCAAGAGCTCGGACGTCTATCCGCTCGGCATCGCCAATCTGGCCACCTGGCTGGAGCGTGAGGCGCCGGGTCGTCACGAGTTCCGGCTCTTTCGCGAGCCGCAGGACCTCCGCCGCGCGGTCGAGGAGCAGGCTCCGGACCTGATCGGCTTCAGCAACTACGCCTGGAACTTCCAGCTGACCCGCCAGTTCGCGGCCTGGGTCAAGCGGCGGGCGCCCGCCACGCTCACCGTCGTCGGCGGACCGAACTGGCCGCTGTTCGAGAGCGAGCAGGAGATCTACCTGCGCGAGTCGCCGCAGTTCGACGTGGCGGTCGAGGGGCCCACCTACGAGGGCGAGCGCGCCTTCGCCAATCTCGTCCAGGCCTGCGACGAGCGCGGCCGCTCCGGTCTCTTCGAGGAGATCCCGGCGGGCTCGGTCTGGATCGATCCCCGCGACGAGAGCTTTCGCCGCGGCGGTCAGGTGGCGAGGATCGAGGACCTGGACGACATCCCCTCGCCCTATCTCTCCGGACTTCTCGATCCCTTCTTCGCCACCGGCTACTTCCCGATGATGCAGATCGCGCGGGGCTGTCCCTTCACCTGCGCCTTCTGCAACTCCGGCGTGCAGTCGAACGGCCACATCTACGCCCACTCGATCGAGAACGTGAAGGCCGACCTGCTCTACATCGCCGAGCGCGTCCGCCCCGAGATCAACCTCTGCCTCGCCGACGACAACTTCGGCATGTACCAGCGCGACGAGGAGATCGCGGACTACATCGCCTGGCTGCGCGAAGAGAAGGGCTGGCCCAACTACATCCGGACGACGACGGGCAAGAACAACACCAAGCGCATCCTGCGCGTCCTGCGGAAGATCAAGGGCATGCTCCCCATGACCGCGGCCGTGCAGTCGATGAACCCGGTCGTGCTCGAGAACATCAAGCGCTCGAACATCAAGCTCGAGACCTACGCCGCGATCCAGGGCGAGCTCGAGGAACAGGGACTCCAGTCCTACGGCGAACTGATCCTCTGCCTGCCCGGCGAGACCAAGGAGACCTTCCTGAAGGCCGTCTCCGATCTCATGGACTCCGGCGCCAAGCGGATCTCGGCGCACCAGCTCATGCTCCTGCACGGGGCCGAGCTGGCGAATCCGGATCTGCGCGAGAAGTTCCGCTTCGACACCCGTTTCCGGGTCGTCGCCCGGAACATCGGCGACTACCTCGACGAACCTGTGGTCGAGGTCGAGGAGATGGTCGTCGCGACGCCGACCTTCAGCTTCGACGACTACCTCGAGTGCCGCGTCTTCCACCTGCTGCTGACGATCTTCTTCTACGAGGGCAACTACGACGAGGCCTTCCGGCTCGCGGAGTCGCGCGGCATCCGCGCCTTCGACCTCGTGCGCCGCATGCAGGAACGGCTGGCGCTGGCGC
>JBFIHP010000394.1:0-4044 GCA_041601735.1 Planctomycetota bacterium
GGCGAGCTCGGCGGCCGTCAGGCTGTCGCGACCCGATCGCCCACCTCGAGCTCGACGGGCGGGAAGGCGAGCACGCATCTTGAACAGATCGTGTCGTTCGAGACGGCGGCCGCGCGGCTGCGACAACTCGCGCCAGGGCGTCACCGCGTTCGTCGTGGCGGGCCGCCGCCCGCGTCCCTAGTCTGGACGGCGTTCCCCTACCGAAAGGAGTCAACCATGCGTCTCCTCAGCCCCCTTCTCCTCGCGATCCTCGTCGGAATCGCGAGCGCGCAGAACCCGGCTACCCTCCTTCACACCCTCGACGGTACCGCCTCCTCGGCCCGGATCGGCGAGGCCGTGGCCGGCGCCGGCGACGTGAATGCCGACGGCCACGACGATGTCATCGTCGGGAGCCCCCACGAGTCCGCGTCGGGCATGAACGAGGCCGGGAAGGCCCGCGTGATCTCCGGCCTCGACGGCTCGATCCTCCACACCTTCGCGGGCGCCGGTGCGACCTACCGCTTCGGCTGCGCGGTCGACGGCGTCGGCGACCTGAACGGCGACGGTCATGCCGACTTCATCGTGGGCGCCTACAGCGCCTCCTACATCGGATCCTTCACCGGCGGCGCCGTCGTCTACTCGGGCGCCGACGGCGCGGTCCTCCACCTCTTCACCGGTGCCTCCTCGGGGCTCGGCTTCGGGACCTCGGTCGCCGGGGCCGGCGACGTCGATGGGGACGGCGTCCCGGATGTGATCGTCGGAGCGCCGCTGGACGGCATCAACGACAACGGCTCGGCCACGGTCTACTCCGGCGCGACCGGCAACCCCCTCTACACCTTCGTCGGCAGCTCCCTGAACGGCCGCCTCGGTACCTCCGTCGCGGGGGCCGGCGACGTGAACGGCGACGGCCACGCGGACCTGATCGCGAGCGCGATCTACGACGGCACGGCCGGCTCGCTCTTCGGCGGCGTCCAGGTCTTCTCGGGTCTCGACGGCTCCCCGATCCGCTCCCACCACGGCACCAGCTCGAACTCGTTCTTCGGCGTCTGGGTCAACGGCGGCGGCGACGTGAACGGCGACGGCCACGCGGACTACGTCGTGGGCTCGTCGGCCGACGATACCCTCGGTTCGAACCTCGGTTCCGTGACCGTCTACTCCGGCATCGACGGCAGCGTCCTGCATCAGTTCGGCGGCAACACGGGCGGCGGGAAGTTCGGCTGGGCCTGCGCCTGTTCGGCCGACGTCGACGGCGACGGCCACGCCGACATCATCGTCGGCGAGCCCTTCGACGACGCCGGCCCGGGCGGCGGCAGCGTCACGGTCTTCTCCGGCGCCGACGGCAGCGTCCTGCACACGATCCTCGCGGACGCCGCCTACGATCGCCTCGGCGTCGCGGTCGATCTCGCCGGCGACGTCGATCGTGACGGCTTCGCCGACTTCGTGATCGGCGCCCCCTACAACGACGCCGGCGCCAACAACGCCGGTCGAGCGACGGTCTGGACCGCGCCGACCTACCCCTTCATGAAGTACCGGACGGGCTACCCCGTCGCCCATCGCCTCGACTGCGACTGGGTCCCCGACGGCGGCGATCCCAACTCGCTCACGGCGACGATCGTCTGCGACGGCGCCACTCCGGGCGCGCTCGGACTCTGGGGCCTGAGCCTGGCGCGGATCGATTACCTCGCCTTCGGCTACCTGCCGCTCCTGATCGCGAACGACCCGATCAACCTGATCGACACCGGCAACTTCGGTTTCGACGCCGCGGGGACGCTGGCGGTGCCCGGCTCGTCGAGGCAGGCGCCCTACCTCGCCGGCAGCTACGTGTACTTGCAGTTCTTCGAGACGAGCCCGATCATCTCCTGTTCGCCGGGCCTCCGTCTCCTCATCGCGCCCTGACCCGGCCTTTGCTGTCCAGGACGGTCCCGGGCTGGAACCGGAGGCCGAATTGAAGCAAGCTCTCGCCCCGGCAATCGGGACAGGAGCGCCGGCCGGACAGGCCGGCCTTCGCTACGCTGGGAGCCGGGAATGCCGCTCTGTCGGAGCGGCGCTCCTGCGGCGCCCTCATGCAGCGCTTCCGAACGCTGCTGACGCAGGTTCACCGGCGGGAGCTAACCGAGCAGGTGATGGTGGCGACCTCTATGGAGCGAGCGTGATGGGTTCGGAGGCGAAGGGCTGCCCGGTCTGCGGTCAGGTGACGGCGCTGGGGCTTCGACTCGCGGGGCCGGAGGCCGGCGAATCGGTGGAGCTTCGGGACTGGTGCCGCGAGCAGGGTCTCGACCCTGCCGCGCTCTGCGCCTACTGCCGGGTCGGGCGGGTGCCCTCCCCCTGCATCGGATTCTGCCAGCTCGATCAAGGCGGCGCGTCCTGCCTCGGTTGCCGGCGGACCAGCGACGAGATCACGTCCTGGGTCCTGCTCGAGCCGGTGGCGCGCGCGCTGGCCTGGCGCCGGTTGCGAACGAGGACCGGCGGCGGCGACTGAGGCCGCGACCCCGAACGATGGAGTTCGGGTCCTCCCGAGCTCAGGCGCCCTCGAAGAGCGCGAGGATCTCCTCGCCGTACTTCGCGATGCGCGCGGGGCCGAGACCGTGAACACTCTCGAGTTCGTCGAGAGCTTGCGGGCGGGTGGCCACGAGATCCTCGATCGTCCGGTTGCCGAAGATGACGTAGGCAGGGACGCCGTCCTTCTGCGCGCGGTCGCGCCGCCAGGCCTGGAGCCGCTCGGCCAGGCCCTGATCGGCCGCATCAATCTGACCGGAGCCCGCGGCGGGCGCGGAGCTCGCGCTCTTGCGACCGGAGGAGCGTCGGCGGGTCAGAGGCCAGGCGAGCGCGGGCGCGGCTTCGCCCTTCAGGACGGCGATGCCCTCCGGCGTGATCTCGAGGGTCGGATAGCGATCGCCGCGGGTCGCGATCAGGCCGCCGTCGAGCGCGGCCATGAGGCAGAGATCGATGCGGTCCTTGCGCATGTGCTCGAGGATGCCGTAGGTCGAGAGCTCGGCGAGCCAGGAGTCGCCGATGCCCTTGGCCTTCGAGCCGGTGAGCATGCCGATGATCTTCTTGCGGCCGGCGTAGCCGCGGGCCCGGGCCACGCCCGAGAGGATCTTCCGCAGGTCGAGGAGGGCCTCGTCGTCGAGTTCGACGGTCTCGGCGGTACCGCCCCGGCAGACGTCGCAACGGCCGCAGGTCTCGCCGTCCCGCTCGGCCTCGAAGTACTCGAGGATCACGTTGCGGCGGCAGAGCCGCCCGCGCGCGTAACGGAGGACCGCCGCCAGCTTCTGCTCGTCGGCCTCGCGGCGCGCCGTCATGCCCTCGAGGTCGAGCCGGTCATCGAGCTGGTCGGCCAGGGCCGCTTCGGCCTGCAGGTCGCCGGAGGGACCGCGGCGGACCAGTCCGATCGCGATCAGGCGATTCACCGCGGCGGAGAGCTGGACCGAGAGTTCGCGGTCGTCGATGGCCAGTTCGAGGGCGTCGAGATCGGCCGTCGAGCCGTCCCGGGCGGCATCGCGGAGGAGACCGAAGACGAGGCGCACGACGGCCGGTGTCGGATGCGCCCGCTTGATGAAGAACTCCTGCAGGCGGACGCTCGCCTCGCTGAAGAGCAGGACGGCCTCGGCCGGCTCGCCGTCGCGACCGGCGCGCCCGATCTCCTGGTAGTAGGCCTCGAGCGAGCCGGGCAGATCGTAGTGGAGGACGAGGCGTACGTCGCTGCGGTCGATGCCCATGCCGAAGGCGTTGGTCGCGACGACGGTGCGGCAGGCGCCCGACATGAAGGCGTCCTGCACGGCGCTGCGCTCCTCGGCGCCGAGGCCGGCATGGTAGACCTCGCAGTCCTGCCCCGCGGCACGCAGCGCGGCGGCGGCGCGGTCGGCGTTCTTGCGGCTGCCGACGTAGACGAGATGGGCGCCGCCCTTGGCCGCGCCCGCGCGGACGGCCTCGACCAGGAGACGATCGCGCTCGACGGAGCTGCGCACGCGTTCCACGCGACAGCTCAGTCCCGGGCGATCGAAACCGGTGACGACGGTCGCGGGGTCGCGCAGGCCGAGGACGACGGCGATGTCGCGGCGGACC
>JBFIHP010000395.1:0-4025 GCA_041601735.1 Planctomycetota bacterium
CTCCTCGCTCTCGACCTGGATGACCTCGTTGACTTCGCTTGCGGACATGTCGTGCGGAGACGCCGGGACTCGAGGAAACGCGGCGCGCGCTCCGGGTCCGGGCCCCGCGCGCGCTCCGGTCGAGCCTAACGCCCGTGGCTTCGCGAGGGTAGGGCCGGGCCCGGGGAGCGGCGGCCGCGGCGGCGTCGGGGCTCGCCGGCAGCCGATCGGTCGGGCCCGACCGGCCGTCGGTGCCCGAGGCCCGCCCGGAAGCGGCAGCGCCTCGATGCCCGGGACGGCCCCGTGCCGCGATCAGGGCTCGGTCGGTCGGCGCGCGGTCGTGAGCTCGCAGACGACCTCGCGGCCCTCGCGCTGGACGCGCACCGCGACCCGGGTACCCGGGGCGAGGAAGGCCACGAGATTGCGGAGGTCGTTGGCGGAGCGCGTACGCCTGCCGCCGATGTCGATGACCAGATCGCCCGAACGGAGTCCGGCCGACCGCGCCGGACCGTCGGCCAGGACCTCGGTGAGGACGACCGCACCGTCGCCCACCGCGCCGCCCAGGGCGAGCGCCCGGGCGCGGGGGAGATCCTCGATCCTCACGCCGAACCAGCCGCGCTCGACCCGGCCTCCGGCGGCCAGCCGACCGACCACCTCGCGGGCCATGTTGATCGGGATCGCGAAGCCGATGCCCGACGACGAGCCGTTGCGTGAGGCGATGGCGGTGTTGATGCCGACGACGCGACCCTGCAGATCGACCAGCGGCCCGCCGCTGTTGCCCGGGTTGATGGCGGCGTCGGTCTGGATGAAGTTCTCGTAGTTGGCGAGGCCGATGTCGCTGCGACCGAGGGCGCTGACGATGCCGGCGGTCACGCTCCGGTTCAGCCCGAAGGGCGAGCCGTAGGCCATCACCCAGTCGCCCACCTCGAGGAGATCCGAGTCGCCCAGGGGCGCGGCGCGGTGATCCTCGCCCTCGATGTCGAGCAGCGCAAGATCGGTCGCTGGATCGCGTCCGACGAGGCGCGCCGGCACGACCCGGTCGTCGCTGAGCGTCACCCGGATGATCCCGCCGCCCTCGACCACGTGGCTGTTGG
This sequence comes from Planctomycetota bacterium, assembly GCA_041601735.1. Taxonomy (GTDB): domain Bacteria; phylum Planctomycetota; family DRQF01; genus JACKGY01. The sequence continues at coordinate 1,074 of JBFIHP010000395.1, forward strand.
TGAGGACCGAGCCGTCCGCGCTGATCAGCACGCCGCTGCCGGCGCCGGCAGGGATCTCCCGTCCGTCGGGCCCACCCAGAAAGACCGCCACGTTGACCACGCTGGGCGCGGTCTCGCGGGCGACCTCACGGAAGATCTTCGCCATGGCCGGAAGTTCGCGCCGATCGATCCGATCCTCCTCGGCGACGAGTTCGGTCTCGTGGTCGAGGGCGCCGGCGATGGTGGGCAGGCGCCAGAGGGCCGAGGAGAGGAGGATGGTCAGGCCGAAGATCTCGAGAGAGCGGTTCCTGCGCATGAGCGTCTCCTGTTCTGGACCAACACGATACGATCCGGACCCGGCGACATTGGCGATCAGTCGAAAATCATCGGTTTCGGCGGCGCGGGCGGAGCAGGTCCGGACGGGTGACCGCCACCGATGCGGCGTCCGCGAAGCGCCAGGCCCGACGGCGATCGACCGGGCGGGCGAAGTCGATGCCCACGCGCGGGCCCTGGAGGAGCCGGCGAGGCGGGGGAGCGTCGAGGAGCTCGATGCCGCCCGACTCGAAGAGGGCCGCGCCGCTCTCGCGACCCTCGAGCGCGAGGGCCTGACCGATCTTGCCGGGACCCGCGAGGTCGCGCGGTCCGATGCGGCCCCCGCGCCGCGGCCCGGCGATCTCGGCGCCCGCCACCAGTTCGGCCGAGCGCACCAGGATCGCCGCGCACCGGCCCTCATCCTCGGCGCTCACGTTGAGCATGCGATGGATGCCGTAGCAGAGGTAGACGTAGAGCCGGCCGGGTCCGCCCCACATCGCGGCATTCCGCGGGGTCGGTCCGAAGCGGCCGTGGCTGGCGCTGTCCTCGGGGCCGGCATAGGCCTCGACCTCGGTGATCCGCAGCACGACCCCCTCCCGATGCAAGAGGCGCCCGATCAGGGCCGGAGCGAGCTCCAGGAGCGGCCTGCGGTAGAAATCCTCGTCGAGCAGCCGGTTCGGCGTCATGGCGACCGATCTTGCCGCGGGATGAACGAACTGCAAAGAGCGCCCCGGAAGCGCTTTTGATTGGACCCGTCGGTCCCGGCGACTAAACTCCCGGGATGAGCGCCCTGCTCGTCCGGCCCTGAATTGCCATGGAGTGGAATCGATGCCCCGTTCTCTCGTCCTCCTGTCCCTGCTCGCCCTCGTGATCCTCGTCCCGGCGACACGCGCCCAGAACGTGCCGACCGGATTCACCGTGGACACCCTGGTGAGCGCGGGCCTGAACGCGCCCAACGACTTCTGCTTCCTGCCCGACGGGCGCATCCTGATCGCGGAGCGCCAGGGCGCGGTGAAGCTCTTCCGTCCCGGTCTCGCCGGACTGACGACCATCGGAACGGTTCCCGGCGTCACCGTCGGTTCCGAGCGCGGTCTGCTCTCGATCACCCTGCGCAACGACGAGCTCTACTGCTGGGCGAGCCGGACGGGCGGCACGATGAGGCTCAGTCGCTTCACGCTCGTGGGCAACCTCAATGCTCCCACCAGCACGGCGCTCAGCTTCGCGTCGAGCAGCGAGCGGCCCATCCTCGCCAACATCCCGGACAGCGCCTTCAATCACAACGGCGGCACCGTGCGCTTCGGCCCCGACGGCATGCTCTACCTGACCAACGGAGACGACGCGAACTGCTCCACGGCGATCAACCCGACCATGTACCAGGGCAAGATCTTCCGGCTCGACGTCAGCGGCGTGGCCGCCGGCGGCGGCGGCGCGCCCAGCCTGGGCTCGCTCGTTCCGGCCGACAATCCCTTCGCCGGTTCGGGGAACGCGGTGGCCCGACTCCTGATCGCCATCGGTCTGCGCAATCCCTTCAGCATGTGCATCGATCCCGTGACCGGCGATCTCTTCGTCGCCGACGTGGGCCAGAGCGCGCGCGAGGAGCTCAACTGGTATCCGCGCAACCTCGGCTCGGCGCCCGTGGGCGTCAACTTCGGCTGGCCCTGGCGCGAGGGTTTCATCGCCTACGGTTTCTGCGGCGGCATCGGCTCCCAGCCCTCGGGCCTCCTCGATCCCATCGACGATCGGGTCTACGGCAGCGGCGGTCGGTCGATCATGTGCGCGGGCATCGTGCGGAATTTTGGCGGAGCCTACGATTTCGGCCCGGCCTACGAGGGCGACGTCTTCCACAGCGACTACTACAACGGCACCATCGAGCGCCTCGAGTACGACCCGATCAGCGGCAGCTGGTCGAACGCCCCCGCGGTGCCCGGTCAGCCGACCGGCACCTACTGGGGATCTGGTTTCGTGGCCGCGACCCACTTCGATCAGGGACCGGACGGGGCGATCTACTTCGTCCAGCACGCCAGCACCGGCGCGGCGAGCGGCGGCTCCCTGAAGCGCATCCGCGGCGGCGGCCCGATCTGGAACATCGCATTCAGCTCCGGCGACGGTCAGGTCGCGACCTCGGGGACGACCTTCGGGCAGCCGCTCGAGATCAGCCTCACCGACAACCTCGGCGCTCCGGTGACCGGCATCGAGGTCAGCCTGAGCACCGACGGAAGCGCCGCCTTCTCGACCCCCGGTCCCTACATCACGGATGCGGCCGGCAAGGTCAGCGTCGGCGTGTCGTCCACCGGCCTCGGCGACGGACCGGTCGTCGTGACCGCCTACACGCTCGGCGCGGCGCCCCAGACCGCCGACCTCTTCGGTCGCAAGCTCGAGATCGTCTACGTCCCGGGCACGCCCAACGACACGATGTTCGTCGATGTCTACAACACCTCGAACGCGACGAACCCCTCGTTGCCGCTGCTCTTCGGTCTGACCCACGACCTGCAGCCGGTCTACCCGACCATCTTCGGCGATCTCTACCTCGACCTCCTGACCGGGGTGAACACCTTCGTCATCGAGGACGGCGGCGGCATGTTCGGCGGCCTCAACTACGGCCCGACCCCGCCCTTCGCGACGCCGAACTGGTCGACCACCTACAGCGGCTCGCCGTCCTTC
>JBFIHP010000396.1:0-4021 GCA_041601735.1 Planctomycetota bacterium
GGGGCGGCCGGGCCCGGCCGCGAACGACCGCAGATCGGGCAGCTGCTCGCGGGTTCCTGCAGGACGATGTCTCCGGCGCAGCGGGCGCAGAGTCTCCGCGGCCAGTCGAGGACCTCCTCCGATCGACAGAGCAGGCAGAATTCAGGCAGCAGGAGATCGCCGCAGGCGGCGACCAACGCCGGCAGGCCGCGGCGGAGGCGCCGGACCCAGGTCACGATCTCGGTCCTGTCGGGCCGCGATCGCGACCCGTCGTCAGCCCAGCTTGGAGGCGCGCCGGACCCGCTCGGGCCGCGCGATCGGATGCGGGATCTTCAGGTTGTGGCGGATGCGGGCGACGTAGCTGTCCACCGTGTCCTCCGCCTCCTGGGGGATCTGCAGGAGTTTGCCGATCTCCTTGGTGAGCACCATGTTCTCCTCGAAGGGCCACTGGTACTCGGTCACCACCTCCTGGACGAGGCGCCGGAAGGACGCCTTGCTCCACTCCCGTGACAGGTAGTTCAAGATCCCGACCAGGGCGGCGATGAGCGCGAGCTGGCTCACGATCTGAAGCGGCAGGGCCAGCCCGTCCACGAAGCCCGCGTGGCCCGGTTCGGCGTTGCCGCAGATCGCCAGCACGATGGCGACGACGACGCAGAGGAAGCCCATCACGACCTGGTTCCGCTTGAAGACCGACGACTTCAGGTCGCGGAGCCTTCCCCGATAGATGCCGAAGGCCTCCTCGAGGATGTGCTTCGGTTTCTTCTGCTGGACGGCGCAGCAGATGAAGAAGAGGCCCACGGTTGCCAGGGCGAGGGCCAGAAAATCGTAGTCCGCGTCGCTCATGTGCGTCCCCGGGTGCAGGTGGCGGTCCGATCCATGACAACAAAGCCGGGGGACCGGTGCGCCCGGCCTCCGGCCGGGCCTCGTCGTTTCTCATGTCTCTTCTCCCGAAGACCGGGTCGAGACGAAAGCCCGGTCGGACCGCCGAATTGACGCGGCTCCGCGGCCTTCCTATCATCCCTCGATCGAGGCCCGGCCCCGACGTTCCCAAACCTCAACCGAAACCCGACTTGCGCGAGCCGACCCGGCTTCGCCGAGGCGCCCCGGAGGAAGGCCGAAGCATGGTCAATCCCGACGAGATCCGTCACGTCGCCCACCTCGCCCGCATCGAGGTCGAGAGCGACAAGCTGCCGGTCTACGCCGATCAGATCGCGCGCATCATCGACTTCGTATCGCAGCTCGACGAGCTCGAGACCGACGACGTTCCCGTGATGATGCACGCGGGCGCCGATGACGACGTCTTCCGCGAGGACGAGCCCGGCACCTGTCTCGACCGCGCGATCGCGCTGCGCGGCGCTGCCGATCACGACGACGAACAGATCCGCGTCCCGAAGACGCTCTGAGAGGGGACGAGGCATGAGCGAGATTCACGACTGGAGCGCGATCGAGATCGCCGAGGCGGTCCGCGCCAGGAAGCTGAGCGCCGTCGAGGTGCTCCGGGCCCTGCGCGCGCGGATCGCCGAGCACGACGGCGAGCTCGGCGCCTTCCTGCGTCTGAACGACGAGGCCGAGGGCGAGGCCCTGGCCATCGACGCGGCCCTCGCCGAGGGCAAGGACCCCGGGCCGCTCGCCGGCGTGCCCATCGCGATCAAGGACAACATCCACGTCCGCGATCAGATCACGAGCTGCGGCAGCCGCTTCCTCGAGGACTTCCACGCCCCTTTCGAGGCGACGGCGGTGGAGCGCCTGCGCGCCGCGGGCGCGGTGATCCTGGGCAAGACGAACCTCGACGAGTTCGCCATGGGCAGCTCGACCGAGAACTCGGCCTTCGGCCCGACCCGCAATCCCTGGGACGAGGACCGCGCCCCCGGCGGCTCCTCGGGCGGCTCGGCCGCGGCCGTCGCGGCCCGCTTCTGCCCCGTCGCGCTCGGCAGCGACACTGGCGGTTCGATCCGCCAGCCCGCGGCCTTCTGCGGCGTCTTCGGCCTGAAGCCCACCTACGGCCGGGTCAGCCGCTACGGACTCGTCGCCTTTGGCTCCTCGCTCGACCAGATCGGCCCCTTCACCCGCAGGGCCGCCGACGCGGCGCTCGTCACCCGCATCATGAGCGGCGCCGACCCGATGGACTCGACCGCCGCGACCCGCGAGGTCGATGACTACGAGGCCGTGATCGGCCAGGGCCTCGAGGGCCTGCGCATCGGCGTCGCCCGCGAGTTCATGGACGACCGCATCGACCCCGAGCTGCGCTCGCGGGTAAAGGAGGCGATCGACGCCCTCGGCGACGCCGGCGCCGAGATCGTCGAGATCGATCTCCCGCACACGAAGTACGCCATCCCGACCTACTACATCGTCGCCACCTCGGAGGCGAGTTCGAACCTCGCCCGCTACGACGGCGTGGGCTACGGCCTGCGCGCGGAGCAGGCGAAGGACATCCTCGAGATGTTCAAGAAGAGCCGCATGAAGGGCTTCGGCGACGAGGTGAAGCGCCGGATCATCCTCGGCACCTACTGCCTCTCGGCCGGCTCCTATGACGCCTTCTACGACAAGGCCCTGCGGGTGCGCACCCTGCTCCGGCGCGACTTCGAGCGCGCCTTCGAACGCTGCGACCTGGTGCTCGGCCCGACCACGCCGACCCTCCCCTTCAAGCTGGGCGAGAAGACCGACGACCCCATCGCCATGTATCTCGCCGACATCCTGACCGCCTCCCTGAACCTCGCGGGTCTGCCCGGCGCGAGCCTTCCGGCCGGCTTCATCGAACAGGACGGCAAGAAGCTGCCGGTCGGCCTTCAGGTCATCGCGGATCGCTTCCGCGAGGACCTGATCTTCAGGGTCGCGGCCGCGCTCGAACACCTCAAGGGCTTCGCCAAGGAGTCTCCGATCTCATGAGCCTCGCCGACTTCGACACCGTGATCGGGCTCGAGACGCACGTCCAGCTCCTCACCAGGACCAAGATGTTCTGCTCCTGCCCGAACAGCTACGGCGCGCCGCCGAACACGGCGGTCTGTCCGACCTGTCTGGGCCTGCCCGGGGCCCTGCCGGTCGCGAACCGGGAGGCCTTCGGCCTCGCGATCCGCGCGGGTCTCGCGATGAACTGCGACATCACCGAACACACCAAGTTCGACCGCAAGCAGTACTTCTATCCCGACCTGCCCAAGGGCTATCAGATCTCGCAGTTCGACCTGCCGATCTGCGGCAACGGCCGCGTCGAACTCAAGCTCACGGGCGGCGGCAGCGTCGGCATCGAGCGCGCGCACCTCGAGGAGGACGCCGGCAAGAACAGCCACGGCGACCGGGACTCGGGCACCCTCGTCGATCTCAACCGCTGCGGCATCCCCCTGCTCGAGATCGTCACCAAGCCCGACATCACCTCGCCGGAGCAGGCCTACGACTATCTCACCGAGCTCAAGCTCCTCCTCCGCCACGTCGGCGTCTCCGACTGCGACATGGAGAAGGGCAGCCTCCGCGTCGACGTCAACGTCAGCCTGAAGCCGAAGGGCCGCAAGGAATTCGGCACCAAGATCGAGCTCAAGAACCTCAACTCATTCAAGATGGTGAAGCGCGCCATCGAGTTCGAGCAGCAGCGCCAGCTCGCCATCTACGAGGCCGGCGAGACGATCGACCGCGAGGAGACGAGGACCTGGGACGACCCGGCGGGCGAGAGCCGGCTGATGCGCACCAAGGAGGGTTTCGCCGACTACCGCTACTTCCCCGATCCCGATCTGCCGCCCTTCCACGTCGGCAAGGACTGGGTCGAGAAGGTGCGGGCGACCATGTCGGAGCTGCCGGGCGACCGCAAGAAGCGCTACATGGAGGCGCTCGGACTCCCCGAATACGACGCCGGCATCCTGGTGCAGGAGCCCTCGATCTCGCGCTGGTTCGACGAGGCCTGCGCCCTCGGCATCGACCCGAAGCAGGCTTCGAACTGGATCGGCAGCGAGATCTTCGCGGTCATCAACGAGCGCCACTGCGACATCTACGACCTGAAGTTCTCGCCGCAGACCCTGGCCGAACTCGTCACCCTGACCCGGGACGGCACCCTCAA
>JBFIHP010000397.1:0-4021 GCA_041601735.1 Planctomycetota bacterium
CCCGGCCCCGGCTCGCCGGAGGCTCCGCCCCCCGCTCGGGTTAGGATCTCGGCCATGCGCTGCCGACTGCCCACCATCCTCCTGCTTGCCCTGCTCGCGGCCTGCGGCGGGACCCGTGACGAGACCGGCCCCGAGCCCGCGGCCGGGCCCGCAGGACCGCGTGAGGAGCCGATCCCGGCTCCCATCGCCCCGCCGATGGACGTCGCGATCGACCTCGACGCCCTGGCTCGCGACATCCGCGAGATCCTCATGAACCAGCAGGCGGCCTGGAATTCGGCCGACATCGAGGGTTTCATGGCGGGCTACTGGAATTCGCCCGATCTGGTCTTCACCAGCGGGGCGCGGGTGAGGCGCGGCTTCGCGGGGACCCTCGAGTCCTACCGCAGCTCCTACGCCCCCGAGGACATGGGCAAGCTCTTCTTCCACGACCTCGAGGTCCGTCCGATCGGCGCCGACGGCGCCTGGGTGCTGGGCCGCTACCGGCTGGCCGAGCGCAGCGCCGACCAGACCGGCCTGTTCACGCTGATCTTCCGCCGCTTTCCCGAGGGCTGGCTGATCGTCCACGACCACACCTCGGTGGACGCCGACCGCTGAACCCGATGATCGTCACCGGCAACACGATCTACAACCACTTCAGCCACCCCTGCTCCTACCGGGTCTACCTCGACGTCACCGGCGACCGGAAGCTCCGCAGCGCGCCGGGTCCGACCGGTCGTTACCTGATGGAGCGCGGCAACCGGCACGAGACCCGCATCTTCGCCGAGCTCAAGCGCGAGCATCCGGACGACTGGATCGAGATCGCGCGCGACCCCGCGCTCGACCATGCCGCCGACATCGCGCGCCGCATCGAGCTCACCGAGGAGGCGATGCGTTGGGGCGTTCGCTTCATCATGCACGGCTTCCTCTCGACCGAGCCGGGCGAGGTGGCGGCGCATCGACCGGGACGGGCCCCGGAGCCGAGCGACTTCGTCCTGCGCGGCGAGACCGACCTCCTCGAACGCATCGACGACTTCGCGACGGAGCTCGGTGATCACGGCTACATCGTCGGCGACGTCAAGTCGAGCCGTCACGCCCGCTTCGGCCAGCGCATGCAGGTGGCCTTCTACTCGGCCATCCTCGCCCTGCGCCAGGGGCGACGGCCGGAGCGCGGCTTCATCGTGACCGGCGCCGGCGAACGCGAGGAGTTTCCGCTCGACGATCTCGAGTGGACGCTCAGGCACTTCCTCGAGGAGGAGATCCACGAGTACGTCGATCCCGAGCGCGTCTTCTTCCACATCGAACCCTCCTGCCGCTACTGTCACTGGCGCGACCACTGCGGCGAGAAGGCCCGCGAGGAGAACGACCTCAGCCTCATCCCCGGCTGCCGACGTCCGGAGAAGCGCGCGCTGATCGCCGCCGGCATCCCCGATCGCGCGGCGCTGGCCCGCGCCGACGAGAAGGAGCTGCGGCTCCTCGGCCGGGCCTGGGGTCGCAGCATGGACGGCTACCGCGACCTCAAGAAGCGGGCTTCCGCCCAGGAGTTCGGCCGGCCGCTCGTGCGCCAGGAGCCGCGCCAGAGCGAGCCCAGTTCGCGCCTGCAGTCGCCAAGTCTCTTCCGGCATCGCGGTCCGATCCTGCTCGTCGATGCCGTCGCCGACCCCTTCCACGGCGACGAGGCCGTCCTCGCCCTCTGCTCCTTCGATCCTCGAGATCCGCCGCCCCTGATCGAACCGCGCTTCGTGGCGACGCGCGAACCCCGTGAACCGGAATTCGTCCTGCGCGAGCTCTTCCGCGAGCTCGGTCAGACCAACAAGCTCCTGCGCCGCGACAGGCAGCGCTGCCTGCTCGTCTTCCTGGACGGTCGGCTCCCCTGGCGCCTCAAGCGGCAGGCCGCGGACGCCGGCGCCAGACACCGCGCGGCGCCGACGTCGGTGGAGAAGCTGATCGCCGAGAGCATCGTCCTCAACGCGACGGCCGAACGCACCTGGCACCTGCCGGTGGAGTCGCGCGATCTCGACGGCCTCGCCCGCAGCCTCGCTCGCGGCGAAGCGACCGTCGGCATGCGCTCGCCGCTCGAGCTTGGACGGCTCGAAGAGCACCTGCGTGGCCGGGCGGACGCCGCGCAGCGCGCCGATGCGATCCGCGGGCGCGTCGCCGCCCTCGCCGCGGACTACGGCCTGGACCTCGACCAACTCGAGAGCGCCGGCGCCGACATCGACGCCCTCGCCGTGCGCGAGTGGCGCGAGGCCGAATCGGACGACGACGACTGGCGGCAACTGCTCGAGGTCGTCCTTGCCGAGCGACTCGCGACGGGCCGCGACATCCTCGTCCATCTGATGAGGTTGCTGTCGTGAGCTTCGACTTCGAACCCCTCATCGACTTCGTCGACACCGAGTTCCGCAGCCGGTTCCGCAACGTGATCGATCAGATCACGCTGCCGATCCCCCGCCGGGTCGATCAGTACACCTGCTGGCCGGGACTCCGGGTCCTGAAGAGCTCGCCCGACACCGGTCGGCTCGAACTGGCCTTCAAGCGCAATCCCTCCAAGATCCGGGTCGGTGAACACGTCTACGTCAACGCGATGTCGGTGGCGCCGAAGGACGTGATCAGCGGCCCCGAGGGCATCGTCGAGTCGATCGACGAGGCCCACGGCCGGCTCGTGATCCGTCCCGGCTACCAGCAGGGTTCGCGCTTCGGCCAGCGCTACCGCATCGACGACATGCTGGTCCTCGACCAGACCCTGCCCGCCGCCCGGATGAGCCGCGAGATGCCGACCCTGGCGATCCGCCTCGTGGCGGGCCAGCTCGGCGAGCATCCGCGTCTCGAGCGCATCCGGGGCCTGCTCTCGGGTGAAGCTCGGGGCCGGAAGGTGGCGGATCGCGTCTTCGCGACCGAAGACGCCGAGATGCCCCAGCCCCTGACGCCGGCGCAGCGCGAGGCGATCCGCCGCGGCGTCGAGGAGGACTTCGCGCTCATCCAGGGACCGCCGGGGACCGGCAAGACCTGGGTGCTCGGCCTGCTCATCCGGGAGCTCGTTCGCCGAGGCGATCGCGTCGCCGTCTGCGCCTTCACCCATCAGGCGATCAACAACGTGATGCGCGAGTGCCTGAAGTACCCGGACATCCCGGACCTCGTGAAGATCGGCAAGCTGAACGCCTGGCAGGGACCGAAGGACGACCCGCGGCTCCGCCTCGTCGAGAGTCCGGGCTCCTACTTCCGCACCAAGACCGTGCCCGCCGTCACCGGACTCACGCAGTACTCGGCCTTCCAGCCGATCGCGCGCTCCCTCGAGAACGACCCCGTCCAGGAACTGCCCGAGCGCTTCGACGTGATGATCTTCGACGAGGCCGGCCAGCTGACGCTGCCCGCGATCATGATGGCGATGGTCCAGGCCGATCGCTTCGTCTTCGCCGGCGATCACAAACAGCTCCCGCCCGTCGTCTCGACGGTTCGGCCCGGCGAGGGCGAGGGCATCAGCATCTTCCAGCACCTGGTCGAGCGCGCCGGCCACGAGCCGGTCCTGCTCGATCGGAGTTTCCGCCTGAACGACGTCCTCGTCGATTTCCCCAGCCGGGAGTTCTACGGCGGCCGGCTGCAGTCCGCAGCGGTGGCCGCGCCTCGGCGGCTCGAACTCGCGCCCGGACGCAAGCACGAGGACATCCTCGATCCCGCGCGCCCGGTGCAGCTCGTCCTGATTCGCCACGAGGGTCGCGGACAGGAGGCTCCGGAGGAGGCCGCGCTGGCCGCATCCCTGGTCGCCGACGCCGTGGCGGGCGGCCTGGACCCGCGCGAGATCGCCGTCATCGCACCGCACCGCCGGCAGAACGTCCGCATCCGGGAGATGCTCGCGCGCCTTCTGCCGCCGGGTACGAAGCCGCCGCTGGTCGATACCGTCGAACGCATCCAGGGTCAGGAGCGCGACCTCGTCATCCTGTCGATGTCGCTGTCCGACCCCGATGTCCTCGCGGCCGAGGCCGACTTCCTCTTCCTTCCCAATCGATTCAACGTCGCGGCCACCCGGGCGCGGCGCAAGCTGGTCGTC
>JBFIHP010000398.1:0-4016 GCA_041601735.1 Planctomycetota bacterium
ATCCAGCACGACCGCACGGACTCGGCCCAGAGCAGCCTGCCGGTGGCGAGCGGCGGCAACGCGCTTTATCGCAGCGGTGCGGCGCAGGACTCGCGCATCTTCGCCTTCTTCCCGACGCCCGTGGGCATGGGCACGAGCTACGTCTCGATCGTCGATCGTGATCAGGAGGACGACCTGCAGGGCGCCGACATCGCGCAGATCTCGGTCTCGGCCGCGGCCGGCGGTCCGGTGAACTTCAACCTGGTCGGCTACTTCCGCTACCTCTACAGCGGCGATCCCATGGCGCCCGCGCCGATCGCCGAGCTCGTCGAATTCTCGACGCAGACCCCCCTGGGTCCGCTGACGATCATGAACGTCATGACGCCGAACGGTCCGGCCGACGCCGGCGTGCTGGTCGCCGCCCCCAACACGGTCTTCCCGACGGCGGGCTTTCGCCCCTTCGAGGGCGCCGGAGTCCAGATCCCCGCCGGCGTGCTGAGCCCGCCCCTTGTCGGCCTTCAGCTCCAGATCCGGGTCACCTTCCCGGACGGCTCCGCGCTCTTCTCCCGGGACCTGATCGCGATCACGCCCTGAATCGGCCGAGAGCGGGCCACGAGTTCGCCTCGATTGCCATCGCCTTGAATCCGATGGCAACGAGGTGACAATGTGAGTCCACACGCATGTCAATCGCAGTTCATTCCAGAGGGGCAAGAACTCCATCATGGCCAAGCGCGCACGTTTTGACGACGAGACCAAGAACGCGGCCCTCGCCGATCTCAAGTCCGGCATGACCCTCGCGGAGGTCGCCGACAAGTACGGCGCCAGCGTGGGCTCCATCCAGAACTGGAAGAAGAAGATGGTCGGCCCGATGGCCGCCGCCGGGGGCGGTTCGCCCCACGCGCGCCTGCAGGAGATCACCAAGATGCTGGCGCATCTCGAGGACGAGAAGGCCGCGATCCAGCACAAGCTGCGCTTCGAGCAGGCCCTGCCGCGCATCAAGGAGATCATCCTCGGGCTCAGCGAGGCGGACATTAAGAAGCTCGAGCTGGCCGTTCCGGCGCTGGGCGAGCAGGCCCGCTTCCTCCGTCACGTCTGATCCGAAGCCCCCTCAGGAAGCCAGAAGCAGGGCGAGCGCGATGCCGGTCACGGCGGCGATCGCGTTGACGATGGCGCCGCCCTGGCGGCCCAGCCGCGACTCGATCGAAGCGCCGAGGACGCTGTCCATCAGGTTGCCGGCGAAGCCCGCGACGAGGATCGGCAGGAAGACGCTCCCGGCCAGCCAGACCGAGGCCGCAGCCGCCGCGATCGCCGCCGCGCCGAGCGAGGCCGCCAGCCCGGCCGGAGTCACGCCGCCGTCGGTTCCCACCGGCACCTCGGCGCCGGTCAATATGTTGCGCGGACGACCGCCGAGCCACTGACCCCACTCGCTCGCCGCCGTGTCCGAGAGGACCGCCGCGAGCCCGGCGCAGGCAGCGAGTTCGGCCGCCCCGCCGGCGCGCCCCGCCACCGTGAAACCCAGCAGGACCAGCGCCGAGGGTCCGGCGTTGGCCAGCGCATGCACCCAGCCGCGCCGCCCTTCCTTCTCCTGCGCGACGCCCAGCGCCGTCTTGCGCGCCGCGCCGAGCCGCGTGCTGACCGATCCCAGGAAGACGAAGAGCAGGAAGCTCGCGAAGGGCGCGGGCGTGGCGGTCCAGGCCAGGGCGAGGCCGATCAGGCAACCGGCGATCACGCCGCCGAGATCGACGACGCGGGCGCGATGGGCGGCCAGCGAGAGGACCGCGAGGATCGCCAGGGCCAGCGGCAGGCTCATGAGAGACTCCGGACGAGCAGATGACCGAGAGCGCCGGCGAAGCCGACCGTGAGGTTGTCGTCCCGGGGACGCGGGAGACTCTCGACGGCGGCGCCGAGGAGGGCCGGAGGCAGGGCGAAGAGCAGGGCCGCGACCGGAGACTCGCCCTGCAGCAGACCGAGAAGGAGACCGGCGCAGGAGGCGGCGATGACGAAGGCCGCGCTGCCGCGCCGGCTCTTCGAGGGATTCCAGGGCCAGCGCCGGCGGGCTCCTCGGCCGACGACGGCCGCTGCGGGATCGCCGAAGGCGAGCACCGCCCAGCCCATGGCGGCCGAATCCAGCCGGTCACGGAAGACCAGCACGAGCAGAAGAACGGTGAGCGGGTAGAGCACGATGCCGCCGAGTCGCCCCTCGTCCGGACGCAGCCAGGACCTGCCGATCGTCGTGCGCGGCAGGAACTCGAGGTTGGCGACGAGGGCGACCGACGCGATGGCGGCGCCGAGCCGCCAGTCCATCAGGGGCAGGACGAAGGCGGGCAGGCCGAAGAGCGCATGGCAGATCCTCCGACCGAGTTCGTTCCGCGCCGCCTCCCGCGTCATCGACGGCCTCCCCTCTTCATCGCGGCGCGTGGAGCAAGGAGACGCCGTCGCGCTCGTCGCGAGCCTCGAAGTCGATTCCGGCCCAGTCGAGGACGGTGGGCGCGATATCGACGACGCGGGCCGGGCCCGCGCGCAGGGGCAGGTTCGAGAACAGCACGCCCGGCACCGCGGCCGGATCGACGCTGCAATGATCGCCGCTCCAGGCGGAGTCGTTCACGAAGATCACCGGTTCGTCGGCGCCGCCCAGACAGGACTGCCAGGAGACGCGGAAGCCGCGCTCGAAGCCGACGTAGATCTCGGCGGCGCCGCCCGGGATCAGGTCGCCGGACCGGAGGCGGTCGCCGCGATCGGCGCTCGCGACGACCTTGCGATCGCCGTCGCGGAGCAGCATCAGCGCGGCGCGGATCTCCTCGATGACGGCGTCGGCCTCCGCGGGCTCGACCTTGCCCTGCGGTTCGCGGCCGGCACGATTCAGGTAGATGCGACCGAGCCCGACGGAGTAGGCCCGCGTGCGATCCCAGTCGATGTGCGCCATGTCCACGCCCTGGCGGATCGAGCGATCGAGCTTGCGCGCGCCGATGCGCTGCTTCAGCACGAGGTGACCGCTCTCGATGAGGAAGGCGTTGAGATTCACGGCCTTCTCGAAGGGCGCCATGCCGTGATCGGAGACGACCAGGAGCCGATCCTCGGCCTGGAGGTGCTTCTCGCGTACGAGTCCGACGAAGTGATCGACGCGGCGGTAGGCCTCCTCGACGGCCGTGACGAAGCGCGGGTCTCGATCGCGAACGCCCTTGCGGTCGAGTCCGACGTAGCGCTGGAACATGTGCTGGATCCGGTCCGGCACGGTGATGACGCAGGTCACGACCCGCGCGTCCCGGCGCTCGAGCTCGTGCAGGGCGAGGTTCTCCTGCTCCTCCCAGACGCGATTCGCGTCCTCCAGGAAGGAGCCCTCGTCGAGGGCGCCGTCCTTCAGCGCGTTGGTCGCGCAGGCCCAGCCGACGGTCTCGTAGGGTCCGAACTCGGTCATGAGATCGAGCGCGAGGCCATCGGGGCTGCTGAGCCGGACCCCCGGCGGGAGATTGGTCGGGTCGAGGCTGATCGGATCGAGGTAGAGGCGCACCCGATCATCGACCTCGAGCAGCTTGAAGCGCGAGAAGCCCCGCACCGCGAGCCAGTCGCTCTGCTTGAAGACGAAGGGATAGGGCTCCGACCAGGACTTCAGCGCCACCTGGGTGTCGTAGCGGCCGTTCGAGACGTACATGACGCCGTTCTTCTTCGAGATCGTGAAGGCGAGCGGCGCCGTGGTGAAGGAGCCGTCGTTCTTCACGATGTCGGGCGGACCCTCGAGGAAGACCGGCTCGAATCGCCCGTCGCCCGACTCCGGATCTCGGTAGACGAGAGGCACGAGGCTGCCGCCGGTCTCGGAGTCGCTCGGGCGATCGATGTCGTCGCGCAGCACCCGGTAGGTGCCGAAGGTGCCCAGCGCGTCGGGGGTTCCGAGGCCCGCGAGGAGCCGCCCCTTCTCGAGGCGGGGCGCCGGGAAGCTGCAGGGTGCCAGCATCGTGGCGGTGGCGACCCCCTCGCGGTCGAGACGCTCCCAGTAGGTCTCGCCCTGGCGCAGGTTGACCGCCCGCGGGAAGCCGTCCGGG
>JBFIHP010000399.1:0-4009 GCA_041601735.1 Planctomycetota bacterium
GGCCAGTCCGGGCTGAACGGCCGTGAGCAGCGCCGACTTGCCGGCGCCCGAGGGTCCCGCGAAGACGCTGATGCGATCCTTCAAGGCCTCGCGCAGCTCGTCGATGCCGTCGCCGAGCGTCACGCTCGTGGGCAGCACCCGATAGCCGAGACCCGAGTAGAGCGAGATGAAGGGCTCGAGATCGGCGCGATCGACGAGGAGGTCGATCTTGTTGATGACGCAGAGCGCCTCGAAACCGCTCTGCTCGACGGCCACCAGCATGCGGTCGAGCAGACGTTCGTTCAGCGCCGGCTCGGCGACGGCCTGGACGAGCACGGCCTGATCGACGTTGGCGGCGATGACCTGCTCGTCGGCGCGTCCGCCCCGCCGCCGCGAGAGGTAGGTCTTGCGAGGCAGGACCTCGACGACGACCTGCGGCGGGGTCGGGGTCTTCTCGACGATCACGCGATCGCCGACCGCCACCGGATGCGAGAAGCGCCGCTCGTCGCGAAACATGATCCCGCGGATCCGGCACTTCAGACGCCCCTCGGGGGTCTCGACGTGGCACATGCGCGAATCGACCCGGACGACGAGGCCCTCGACGGTCTCGCCGCCGGACTCGGATCGGGAGGATGGACGGGAACGGCCTTGCATGGGGCAACGATACGATCTTCGGGAGGCCCCCGCGAGGCGCCGCTCCTGCGGCTTTTTTCGGAACCGTGCCCGATGCTATGGTCCCGGCACGATTCCGTAAGCGAGACCTGCCATGCCCTTCAGTTCGACCGAGGTCATCATCGAGGAGTTGAAGGCGGGACGCGTCGTCGTCCTGACCGACGACGAGGACCGCGAGAACGAAGGTGACCTCGTCGCCCTCGCCGACCGGGTCACTCCCGAGCAGATCAACTTCATGCTCCGCGAGGCCCGCGGACTCCTCTGCCTCAGTCTCTCGGCCGACATCTGCGATCAGCTCGACCTGAGCGTCCTGACGCGGGGCGCGGCCGCGCGCCACGGGGCCACCGCCTTCACCGAGACCATCGACGCCGTCCAGGGCATCACGACCGGGGTCTCGGCCCAGGACCGCTGGGAGACCATCCGCGCCGCCATCGCGCCCTCGGCGAAGCCGCGCGATCTTCTGCGCCCCGGACACATGCAGCCGATCCGCGCCCGCCGCGGCGGCGTGCTGGTGCGGCCCGGACATACCGAGGGCTCGGTCGATCTCGCCCGCTTCTGCGGGGCGCGCGAGGCCGCCGTGATCATCGAGATCATGAACGAGAACGGCAGCATGGCTCGGCTTCCGGACCTCATCCACTACGTCGAGCGCCACGGCCTCAAGATGGGCTCGATCGCCGACCTGATCGAATACCGCCGCCGCCACGAGCGACTGATCCGACGGGTGGCCTCGGCCCCCTTCCCGACTCCCTGGGGCGACTTCGAGGCCCATGTGTACCGGTCGCCCTACGACAAGCAACCCCACATCGCCTTGACCCGCGGCATCGAGCTGGGCGACGACGACCGGCCGGGCCCGGCGATCACGGAGCCCGTTCTCGGCCGCGTCCACGCCGAGAACTTCCTCGGCGATGTCTTCGGCAGCTCGAAGAAGGGACAACGTGGCGAGGTCGAGCGGGCGCTCGGTCGGCTCGGCCGGGAGGATCGCTGCTTTTTCCTCTACATGCGGCAGGAGGACCGGGGCGCTGACCTCGAGGACCGGCTTCGGAGTCTGGTGACCGGCGACGAGGACCGGGGCGAGGCACCCCCGATGGATGCCCGGAACTACGGCACCGGGGCGCAGATCCTGGGTGATCTCGGGCTCCGGAAGATCAAGCTGCTCTCGAACAGCAGCACGAGGCGACGGAGCATCTCCGGCTACGACCTCGAGATCGTCGCGCGAGAGCCCTTCCCCGATTAGACTCAAGCGCCTGGCCGGGCGGGACTTGGCGCAGTCCCTGGGGCTCCGGTATTCTCGGGAAGACGACCCGGCCCCGGACCGTCCAAGGCTCATGCGACCGATGGGAGCAGAGTCTTGATCACCGCCTGGCCCCGCACCGGAACGAGCCCGGAGAAGACGAGCGTGAAGGAAGGCGCGGAGAACGGAACCGACGACCGTCTTGTGTCCCGTCTCCGCACCGGCAGCGAGAGCGCCTTCCGCGAGATCGTCGAGCTCTACGGCCCGCGCATCTACGCCCTGGTCAGCGGCATGATCTCCGATCGCAGCGAAGCCGAGGACGTGGTCCAGGAGGTCTTCTTCAAGGTCCACCGCAAGATCCAGCTCTTCGAGGGCAAGTCGGCCTTCTACACCTGGCTGTACCGGATCGCCCTGAACACGGCCACCGACCACCTGAAGCGCCGGCGGCACCGGGACGCGGCGAGCCTGGAGGACCTGCCCGGCTTCGACGTTCCCGCCCACGAGGGCGCACCCGAACTGCCCCTGGACCGACGCGAACTCCGGCGCCACCTGGCCGATGCGGTCGCCGAACTCCCCGAGATCTACCGCGACATCATCGTGCTCCGCGAATACGAGGAGCTCTCCTACGAGGAGATCGCGGCGACTCTGGGCTGTTCCAAGGGGACGGTCGAGTCCCGGCTCTTCCGGGCCCGAGCCCGTCTCAAGGACAAGTTGACCACCTTCCTGAAATGACCCGAGGATGTCGATGAACGACGAGCGTATTCGCAGACTCATCCAGGCCGAGCTGGCCGGTGAGATCAGCCCCGAGAACGAGGCCGAACTCCAGCAGGCGCTCGCGGAGAATCCCGACCTGAAGGCGATCTACGGCGAGGAGCGGGGTCTATCCGCCCTCTTCGCCCGCGATCGGGAGTCGATCGAGACCCCTCCGGGCCTGGAAGATCGCATCATCGCCGGGGTCCTGGGTGATCGTGCTCGCGGCCGCCGGCTCGACTTCCCTCGATTCGCCCGGATCGGCGCCGCGGCGGCGGCGATCCTGCTCGTCGTCGGCGTCTCCTTCTGGAGCGGGCGCAGGAGCACCAGCGCGACGCCGGATCTCAGCCTCGGCGGCCTCGTCGAGCGGCGAGATCAGCTGCTTCGGGACCTGCCCGAGGCTGAGCGCGACGCCGTGAGCGCGGCCTTCGCACAGGCCATCGAGCGCCTGCGGGAACTGGATCGCCGACACGAGGACGAGCGGAGCCGGATCCTCGAGCAGCTCGAGAACGCGGTCGGAGAAAAGCTCGGGAATCGCCGCGATCGATGAGCGCAACCTGCCGAAAGTACGGGGGATGCGATTGCGCGGGTCGGGCCTGCTGATAAAGTAGCGGCGCGAGCGCTGGGGATGCCGAGACGTCTGCGGGACGAGCCCGAACCGGACGATCGGCCGAGGAACCGGGCGCCGCCCGGGAGGACTTCGAAGAGATGGCAAGAGCGACCGGCGTTCAGATAACCGGCACCGCGGTCAGGGTCGTGGACATCGAGGGTTCGCCCAAGAAGTTCAAGGTCCGCGGCTTCGCCGAGGTGGCGATCGTCGATGACGAGAGCGACCCGGACGGCGCGCTCGCGAAGGCGATGCGCGAGGCCTTCAAGGCGGCCAAGGCATCCAAGGAACACGTGATCCTCGGCGTCCCGGTGCGGGACTGCATCATCCGCGAGATCACGATCCCCTTCACCGATCCCGAGCAGATCCGCAAGGTCATCAAGTTCGAGAGCGAGTCCCACCTCCATTCCTGCTCGATCGACGACGTCGTCGTCTGCTTCCACAAGGTCGCCGAGAGCGGCAGCCGCAGCACTCTCCTGGTCATCGCGGCGCGCAAGGAGACCATCGCCCGCATCCTGGTCGCGCTCGAGAAGGTCGGCGTCGATCCCCTGGCCGTCGATATCGACGCGGCGGGCCTCTACGGCATCGCCACCGAACTCGACGAGCCCTCCCGCCGCGACACCTACGTCGTCTGTGACATCGGTTACACGGCGACCATGATCACGCTGGTGAAGAACGGCGAGCTCAGGATCGTCCGTTCGGTCCGCATGGGCACCGATTCGATCACGGCGCGAGTCTCGAAGGACCTCGACATCGGCCGCGACGAGGCC
>JBFIHP010000400.1:0-4002 GCA_041601735.1 Planctomycetota bacterium
CGAGCGCGAGCTCGGCGAGGAGTTGGAGGCGATCATCCACGTCGATCCCTGTCTGCCCCGGCACTGCAAGCGCTGCGACGTCGTGGATTGCGCGATGCGCGGCGACGCCCTGATCGATACCTCGGCCTGGGAGGTCGATACGATCAAGAGCAGCGGCGAGCACCCCGACTTCGGGGTCTGAGCGGACCGTTCAGGCGGTCTCGAGGTCCGGCCGGGGCTGCCGGGCCATGAACCAGGCGGCGGCGAGGAAGACCAGGGCGCAGAAGCCGAAGAGGGCGCCGCCGAAGAGCGCGTGGATGAGGTAGCCCAGCATCGGGAAGACCGTCGCGCGGACGCCGACCGCGAAGATGTGGGCGGCCGAGAAGGCGGCGGCGCGCTCGCGCCCGCCGTAGGCGATGGGGCCCATCGACCAGCAGACGTCCACGCCGGCCATCGCGATGCCGAAGGCGGCGCGCGCGACGAGCCACATCGAGATGGAGTCGAGCCCGATCGAGGTCCAGATGATCAGCGGATGCACCGAGAGCATGGCGAAGGCGATCGCCGCCGTGCCGGTCGGGCCGCGCCGGTCGAGCTGGCGGCCGAACCAGGACACGCAGAGGATCTTCGCCAGCGGCGTGACGCCGTTGATGCCGATGACGATGAGGACCGGACTCGCCTGCAGGATCGTTCCGACGGCATCGATCTCGCGCGGGATCGCCGCCATGAAGGCGAAGCCGTACATCATGAAGCCGATCTCGAAGTTGCGGAAGTTCCGCTCGGTCCGGAAGAGCTGGAAGAGCTCGCGATAGACCGCCAGGAAGCCGTGGGTGTCGCGCCGCCTCGCCTCGGCGAGGGTCCGACTCTCGCGTCGCACCTTGATGCGGCGATACAGCAGGAGTCCGATCGCCGAGCTGGCGCCGACCAGCGGGAGCATCCAGTAGATGTGCGAACTCTCCCGGGTCAGCATGATGGCGCCGGCCAGCGCGAAGCCGAAGAAGGCCCCCGAGCCGATCGACTTGCTCCGCCCGTAGCAGAAGCCTCGTTCGCCGGCGCCGTAGTTGGCGCGCATCATGCGGTTGCGCGGCGGAACCATCACGGTGACGAAGCCGAAGTTGGCGATCACCATCATCGGGCCGAGCTGCCAGAAACCCTCCGCGAAGTAGCTGAGCAGGAGGGCCGGGACGCCGGTCATCAACGCCAGGTCGAAGCCCCGGCGGGTCGGCCAGCTCCGGAGCCGCTCCGAGACCCAGGGCGCGGTCAAGAAGAGCAGGTGGTGGATGACGAAGAGCAGGGTCGTGTCGAGGACGGTCGGCTGGAAGAGCCGCACCAGGATGAAGATGCCGTAGAGCGCCGTCTCCGCCCCGGTGGTGACCAGGATCTCCGCCGGGAGCTGCCGCCGGAAGGCGTAACGTCCGTAGAAGCTCAGTGACGGCGGCGTTAGCATGGGCGACTGATAACCATGGGCGGGGTGTGGAAAAAGTCATGACCGACGCGCAGCGCTACCAGCCGACCGATCTCGAGAAGCCCGACGACGACCACGTGGCGATCACCTGGGCGGACGGCAAGCGCTTCGTCTACCCGATGAACTGGCTGCGCTCGAAGTGCCCCTGCGCCTCCTGCGTCGAGGAGTGGACGGGCGTGGTCAAGGTGCGCTTCGAGGACGTCGAGCAGGTCCGCGTCAAGCGCATCGGCGAGGTGGGCAGCTACGCCTTCTCGATCGCCTTCAGCGACGGCCACGAGACCGGCATCTTCACCTACAAGCGGCTGCGCGACTGGGGCGAGGAGCTCGCCTCGTCCTGAGCCGGCCTCGCCTCGAGCGCGCTCCGGATCGGTCCTGCGGTCCGCTCAGAAGGGCCACTGCGGCTGCGCGAACATCCGCCAGAAGCCATAGCCGAAGAAGAGGAAGACCGCCGACCAGAACACGACGGTGAGCGGGCGGTCGAGGCGACGGATGACCTTTTCGGTCAGGACACGCCCGAAGGGCGGCAGGATTCCGGCCAGGCCGAAGACCACCATCAAGGGCCAGAGCAGGAAGCTGAAGGGGTGGTAGTGCCAGGCGATCTCAGGCTCGAGGTGGCTGAGCGCCGTCACCGCCCGGGTCATGCCGCAGCCGAAGCAGGGCCTCTGGAGCGCCGCCTGGAAGCCGCAGGCCGGCAGTCCCAGGCCGTGGACCGGCAGCAAGAGGCTCGCCACCAGCGCGAAGGCGCTGAGCAGGAAGAGCGGTCGTGAGAGGATCGTGCTCGCGGGCGGCAGTTTCATGGCTCGCCATCATACGACGGCTTTCCCGCCCATTCGGTGCCAGCCCGCGGTTTTGCGCGCGACCCGCGGGGGGTCAGTCGGTCTCGTCTTCGAGGGACCAGGAGACGTTGATGATGGAGTGGATGCCGCCGCGGGTGGACCAGCGGGTCTCGAGATCGATCCACTTCGGGCGACAGGAGGCCACGAGATCGTCGAGGATCTTGTTCGTCGCCGCCTCGTAGAAGATGCCCTCGTTGCGGAATCCCTGCAGGTAGAGCTTCAGGCTCTTCAGCTCCAGGCAGGTCGCCGCGGGGCCGTAGGCGATGCTCATCTCGGCAAAATCCGGATGGCCGGTCTTCGGGCAGACCGAGGTGAATTCCTCCACCTCGTGGCGGATGGTGTAGTCCCGGTCGGGCTGGGGATTGTCAAAAGTCTCGATGGTACTCATATTCGTCTGTCCTCCGGGGCGAAGTCGCACTCTGACAGCGCCCGGAGTCCGACGCAATGAGGTCGCCGGAAACCCCGGCGCCGCCATGTCTTGGGGCCTCCATCCGGGCCCGAATCCGGCCCCTCGAGCCCAGTCGGTTCGGGGCCCAAGGGAGAAGCAGCCATGAAGCCCGTAGCGCAGATCTGGATGAACGGCGAACTCGTGCCCTGGGAGGAGGCGAAGGTCCATGTCCTCTCGCACGTCATCCACTACGGTTTCGGCGTCTTCGAGGGCATTCGCTCCTACGCCCTGAAGGACGGCGGCGCCGCGGTCTTCCGGCTCCCCGAGCACGTGCGGCGCCTGCGCGAGTCGGCGCACATCCTCCGGCTGAACAACCCCTACGACGATCAGGCCTGGTCGGACGCCATCAAGCTCGTGCTGAGCTCGAACGGTCTCGGATCGGCCTACATCCGCCCGACCCTCGCGGTCGGCTACGGCGAACTCGGGCTGGCCTCGATCAACAACCCGCCGATCGCCGCGGTCGCCGCCTTCGAATGGGGCGCCTATCTGGGCGAGGAGGGCATGAAGAAGGGTATTCGCGCCAAGGTCTCCTCCTACGCCCGCAGCCCGGTCAACTCGCACATGCTGAAGGGCAAGATCAACGGCATGTACGTCAACAACATCCTCGCCAAGCGCGAGGCCCTCGATGCCGGCTTCGAGGAGGCGATCATGCTGGACACCGACGGCTACGTCGCCGAGGCCTCCGGCGAGAACCTCTTCATCATCCGCGACGGCAAGGTGATGGCGCCGCCGCTCGGCAACGTCCTCGCCGGCATCACCCGCGACAGCGTCATCCAGATCCTGGCGGACATGGGTCACGAGGTGATCGAGCGCAACATGACCCGCGACGAGCTCTACATCGCCGACGAGATCTTCATGTGCGGCACGGCGGCCGAGGTCACTCCGGTTCGCGAGGTCGATCTGCGCCGCGTCGGCGACGGCAAGCCCGGCCCGATCACCCGCGAGGTCCAGAGCACCTATCTCGCCGCCGTCCGCGGCGAGGTCGAGCGCTACGAGTCCTGGCTCCACCGCTTCTGAGGGCCCCTCCGGGGCCGGCGACGGCCGGCCCCGAATCTCGCTGATTTTCGCCGTTCCGGTTTGAAACGACCTGCCGCTTGTTATCGTTCCGTCGAGTTTTGACAGCATGTCAGAAAATGGACGGCCACGGTCATGAGCCGAGCCCTTTCGCTTATCGCCCTTCTCCTTGCGGCCGCCTGCGGCTCGGTCGGACCGGACTACGCTCGGCCCGAGACCGACCTGCCCGCGACCTACCGGGCCGAGCTCATGCGCGGCCTCGC
>JBFIHP010000401.1:0-3990 GCA_041601735.1 Planctomycetota bacterium
GACGCTCGCGTCGAGGCCCTCTTCGACCTCGACGGACTGCCGACCCTGAGCGTGATGATCCGGGCCAGCTATCAGGCCAACGGTCTCGGCTGGACCGGCGACTCCCCGGAGCAGCCCTCGGGCTTCACGATCTTCGAGCAGCAGGGCCGTGTCAGCTGGCAGTACGATCCGGTGATGCTGGAGTTCCGCATCCTGCGCGAGTGGTCGGATTGGGGTCCGGACGAGGTCGACCGTCTCTACGGCGAGAACGGCGCGAGCTGGCTGAAGCGCAATGCGATGAGGCTCCAGGAGATCGCGCGCTGGGGGGAGAACCAGAGGAAGACCTGGGCCCGCGCGGCGATCGAGGAGTTCGAACGCCAGCTCCGGGCCGAGTACGAGAGCAAGTAGCCGGCCGCGGAGTTGGAGCGCCGGCGACTCTCGATGGAGCTCGATGCCGGCCTGTCGGGCCGGCGCTCCTTGGCCCCGCATCGCGAGCGGCCCTTTCCCGAGCGGCGGAGGCTGCGTGTCTCCGGCAGGTCCGAAGCGAGGTATCGGCAGAGGTCGATCACGGTCGGTCGGGAACGGTCTGGGTGGGTGGTTACGAGGCCTGCGCTCGTTCCTCGCTCCGGTCTCGTGACGTGTCAACGCTGCGCGTTGGGCACGTTGGGCACGTTATCGCGGCGGGACTCGCGCTCGGTCTCGATGTCGCGGAGGGCCTCGACGGTGATGTCGCCGGTCGGGTAGTCGCCGGTGAAGCAGGCGTTGCAGAAGGTCTCGAGTTTCGCGTTGCCCTTGCGGGCTGCGTCGTTCATGGCGTCGCGATCGAGATAGACGAGGTAGTCGACGCCGAGGGTCTCGGCAATCTGCTGGACGTCCCTGCCCTCGGCCACGAACTCGCGCTTGCTGGCCATGTCGATGCCGTAGGGGCAAGGCGCGACGAGCGGCGGGCTCGTGACGCCGAAGTAGACCTTGCGGGCGCCGGCGGCGCGCGCCATCTCGACGATGCGGCGCGAGGTGTTGCCGCGGACGATCGAGTCGTCGACGAGCAGGACGTCCTTGCCGTTGAACTCCAGCTCGATCGGGTTCAGCTTGCGACGAACGGAGGAGTTGCGGCTCTCCTGGTTGGGCATGATGAAGGTCCGACCGATGTAGCGGTTCTTCACCAGGCCCTCGCGGTAGGGAAGGCCCAGTTCGTGCGCCATGGCGAGCGCCGCGTCGCGCGAGGAGTCCGGGATCGGGATCACGACGTCGGGCAGGGGCGCCCCGACCTCCTTCCACTGCTTCGCGAGCGCGACGCCGAAGCGGCGGCGGGTCTTGTAGACCGAGACCTCGTCGAGCAGGGAATCGGGGCGGGCGAAGTAGACCCACTCGAAGATGCAGGGACGGTGCGGCTTGTCGGCCAACTTCTTCTTGACCGGCTTGCGATCGCGGCCGACGAAGACGGCCTCGCCGGGACCGATGTCGAGCGTGCGCTCGTAGCCGTTCACGTCCAGGACGACGCTCTCGGAGGCGCAGGCGTAGAACTCGCCGTGCTCGTCCTTGCGCTCGCCGAAGACGATGGGCTTGATGCCGTAGGGGTCGCGGAAGGCGACCATGCCGAGGTCGGCGATGGTGGCGACGACCGAGTAGGCGCCCTTGACCTTGTCGTAGACGTTCTTGACCGCCGCGAAGACGTCATCGGCCGTGATCTGACCGCTGGCGCGCAGGCGCCGCGCGAGCTCGTCCTGGAAGACCCAGAGGATGAGCTCGACGTCGCAGGTCGAGTTGAGGCGAGTGCCCTTGTTGCGGACGAAGTCGTTCATCAGCTCGGGCACGTTGGTGACGTTGCCGTTGTGAGCCATCGCCACGCCGAGCGGGTATGTGTGGTGGAAGGGCTGGGCGTCTTCGGCGCTGACCCCGCCCACCGTCGGGTAGCGGACGTGGCCGAGGCCGAGGTTGCCCCGGAGCCGGAGCATGTCCTGCTCGCGGAAGACCTCGATCACCAGGCCCTGGTCCTTGCGGACGTGGAAGGCGTCGGTGTAGGTCGTTATCCCGGCCGCATCCTGGCCCCGATGCTGGACGGCCAGGAGGCCCTCGTAGATCTCGGGGGCCACGTTCGTGCCTTCCGGGCCGAAGATACCGATGAATCCGCACATTCTGCTGCCGCTCCCTGGACCCGGACGGCTCCCCTCGCGGGCGCGTTCGGCTCCTGGCGTAAGGTAGGCGCCCCCCGGGACACGGACAAGGCCGGCGGGCCGGGCCGAGGCCCGGGCGCGGGGCCGGAATCAGCCCTTCAGGGCCGCACGGGCCTTTCGGGCCGTGTTACGAACGACTTCCGCCAGCGAGGGATGGATGTAGATCATGTCGGTGAGCGAGCTGATGTGGTTCCTCCAGCGCATGACCGTCATGACCTGGTGCACCAGGACGGAGGCCTGCTGGCCGACGATGTGGCAGCCGAGGATCCGCCCCTCCGGGTCGAGCAGGAACTTGCAGAGGCCGTGCTGCTCCTTGATCGCCCGGCCCTTGGCGGCCGAGCTGTAGGGCAAGGCGGTGGCACTGTAGTCAGCGCCCCGGGCCTCGAGTTCGTCTTCCGTCTCGCCGACTCCGGCGATCTCCGGCCAGGAGAACACGGCATGGGGCATCGGGCCGTAGTCGAGATCCTCGTCGCGGCCCTCGAGCAGGCAGTCGGCGAGGTAGGTCGCCTCCCAGGCGGCGGCGTGGGTGAAGAGGTGCCGCCCGGTCACGTCCCCGAGCGCGTAGACGCCGTCGACGTTGGTGCGCAGACGGTCGTCCACCACGATCTGGCGGGCCGAATCGGTCGCGATATTCGTCCTGTCGAGGCCGATGTCGTCGCTGTTCGGGACCCGCCCGATGGCGTAGAGCAGGGCCTCGCTCTCGTGCTCGGATTCGGCGCCGTCGGCCTTGATGCGGATCGTGAAGCGGTCGCCGTGGTGCGCGACGGCCTCGATCGTGCTGTTCAGGCGAAGATCGACGAGGTGGGCGAAGCCCTCGCGGAAGGTCGCGCGGATGTCGCGGTCCTCGTTCTTCAGGAGCTCCGGGCCGCGATGGACCAGGGTCGTCCGCACGCCGATACCCTGGAAGAAGAAGGCCAGCTCGCAGGCGATGTAGCCGCCGCCGACGATGGTGATCGACTTCGGCGGCTTCTCGAGCGAGAAGACGTGATCGGAGTTCCACCAGGGCAGGCCGCGGAGCCCCGGGGCGGCGGGGTCGCGGGGCCGGCCGCCGGTCCCGATGAGGATCTTGTCGGCCCGGAGGCGCCGCCCCGCCACCTCGATGACCTTGTCCTCGACGAAGCGGCCGTGACCGCGGATCAGCTCCACGCCGTCCGGGAGGTTGCCGGCGATCTTGCCGTCGGTGGCCTGGATCGTGGCGGCCATGGTGTCGCGCAGGATCGCGGCACGATCGACCGAGTCGATGTGGGCCTCGATGTGGAAGCGGCTCGCCTCCTTGATCACGGTGGCGACCTCGGCGTGGCCGATCAGGAGCTTCGAGGGGATGCAGCCGCGGTTGGGGCAGGTCCCGCCGAGCAGGTCCTGCTCGATGACGGCGACCCGCCAGCCCTTCTGCGCGGCCCGGATGCCCACGGTGATGGCGTTGCCGCCGCCGAGCACGAGGAGATCGAATTCGCTTTCCGACATGGTCTCCTCCTGGCCCGGAGGATAACCGACCGCGGCGAGGATCTCATTCCGTCGATCCGGATCGCGGCGGGCTGACCGCCGCGAGGCCTCGGGTTAGGCTTCTCCCATGACCGACCTGCGCCGCCACTGGCTCTTCGAGGAGGGCACGATCTTCCTCAACCACGGCAGCTTCGGAGCCTGTCCGAGGCCGGTCCTCGCGGCCCAGCAGAAGCTACGCGAGCGGCTCGAGAGCCAGCCTCTCCGTTTCATGCTGCGGGAGCTGCCGGATCTCTGGGAAGAGACGAGAGCGCGCCTTTCGGCCTTCATCGGCGGCGATGCCGAGGGCCTCGCCCTGGTTCCGAATGCGACGACGGCGGTGACTTCGGTGCTGCGC
>JBFIHP010000402.1:0-3971 GCA_041601735.1 Planctomycetota bacterium
CGACGTCGTTGCCGATGATCTGGCAGCAGACCATGGTCATCGCCTCGCACTGGGTCGGGTTGACCTTGCCCGGCATGATCGACGAGCCGGGCTCGTTCTCCGGGATCGAGATCTCGCCGATGCCGCAGCGCGGCCCGCTGGCGAGCCAGCGGACGTCATTGGCGATCTTGTTCAGGCTGCAGGCCACCGTCTTCAGCGCGCCGCTCATCTCGACCACGGCGTCGTGCGCGGCCAGTGCCTCGAACTTGTTCTCGGCGCTGCGGAAGGGGATCTTGGTCCACTCGGCGATGTTCTCGGCCACCTTGCGCGCGAAGTCGGGATGGGTGTTGAGCCCGGTGCCGACCGCGGTGCCGCCCTGGGCGAGCTCGCTCAGGAAGTGCATGGCGCTCTCGACCCGGCGGATGCCGTGGTCGAGCTGGGTCGCCCAGCCCGAGACCTCCTGACCGAGCGTCACCGGGGTGGCGTCCTGGAGATGCGTCCGGCCGATCTTGACGATGTCGGCGAAGGTCTTGGCCTTCTCGCGGAAGAGATCGCGGAGCCGCGACAGCTCCGGCAGGAGCCGGTTCACGACCCGGTCCGCGGCCGCGACGTGCATGGCCGTCGGGATGGTGTCGTTCGAACTCTGGGCCCGATTGACGTGGTCGTTGGGATGGACGGGCGTCTTCTCGCCCCGCTTGCCGCCGAGGATCTCGTTGGCCCGGTTCGCGATGACCTCGTTGGCGTTCATGTTGGTCTGGGTGCCGGAGCCGGTCTGCCAGACGACCAGGGGGAAGTGGTCGTCGAGCTTGCCCTCGATCACCTCGTCGGCGGCCTGGATGATGGCGTCGGCCACCTTCGCATCGAGGTTGCCGAGTTCCTTGTTGGCCGCCGCGCAGGCCTTCTTGACCGTGCCCAGGGCGTAGATGAACTCGCGCGGGAAGATGTGGCCGCCGATCTTGAAGTTCTCGCGGGATCGCTGGGTCTGAGCCCCCCAGTAGGCCTCCGCGGGGACCTTGACCTCGCCCATGCTGTCCGTTTCGATGCGATAGTCCATGACCTTCTCCTGATCCGGTTCTCCGAGGGCCTCGGCGGCCGGGACGCCCACCCGGCACGCTTTCGCGGCCGGAGGATTATAGGGACTCGAATTCGGCTCACCAGACCGCTATCATCCCGGCCCCCTGAGGGAGCGAGGTCATGAGCGAAAAATTCATCTTCCAGGTCCAGGACCTGCACAAGAGCTACGCCGAGCAGGAGGTCCTGCGGGGTATCACGCTCGCCTTCTTCGAGGGCGCCAAGATCGGCGTCATCGGCCACAACGGCTCCGGCAAGTCCACCTTGCTGCGGATCATGGCCGGCGAAGACAAGGAGTTCGAGGGCTCCGCCAAGGTCGCGGACGGCAAGACCGTCGGCTACGTCTCCCAGGAGCCGCCGCTCGACCCCACCAAGGACGTGAAGGGCAATCTGGAGGAGGCCTTCGCCGAGACCAAGGCCATCCTCGCCCGCTACGACGAGGTGGCGATGCAGCTGGGCGAGCTCGAGGGCGACGCCCTCGAGAAGGCCAACGCCGAGTTCGACCGGCTCCTCTCGGAGATCGAGGCCCGCGACGGCTGGAACATCGACAACCAGCTCGAGCGCGCGATGCATGCGCTCGGCGTGCCGCCCGGCGACTCCGACGTGACCAAGCTCTCCGGCGGCGAGCAGCGTCGCGTAGCGCTCTGCCGCACGCTCCTCAGGCGACCCGACCTGCTCCTGCTCGACGAGCCCACCAACCACCTCGACGCCGACGCCGTCGCCTGGCTCGAGAATCACCTCGCCCAGTACCAGGGCACGGTCATCCTCGTGACCCACGATCGCTACTTCCTCGACAACGTCGTGGGCTGGATGCTCGAGGTCGATCGCGGCAAGGCGATCCCCTACAAGGGCAACTACAGCTCCTACCTCGAGCAGAAGGCCAAGATGCTCGACCTCGAGAAGCGCCGCGAGGCCTCGCGCCGCAAGGTGATCGAGCGCGAGCTGGACTGGATGAAGCAGACGCCCAAGGCGCGCCAGGCGAAGAGCAAGGCGCGAATCCGCGACTTCCAGCGCCTGATGGACGAGCATCAGTCGATGGAGATCCAGGACGACTCGGTCGATATCCCGATTCCGCCGGGACCGCGTCTCGGTTCGAAGGTCATCCAGTTCAGCGGGGTCTGCAAGGCCTACGGCGACAAGGTCCTCATCCAGGACCTGACCTTCGATCTGCCGCCGGGCGGCATCATCGGCGTAATCGGTCCGAACGGCGCCGGCAAGACCACGCTGATGAAGATGGTCACGGGCGAGGTCACGGCGGACAGCGGCAAGATCGACATCGGCCCCACCGTGAAGGCCTGCTACGTCGATCAGGGTCGCGCCGCGCTGGATGACTCGAAGACCGTCTTCGAGGAGGTCACCGGCGGCGTCGACGAGATCCCCTTCGGCGACAAGATGATCAGCTCGCGCGCCTACGTCGGCCGCTTCCGCTTCCGCGGCAACGACCAGCAGAAGCGCATCGGCGAGCTCTCGGGCGGCCAGCGCAACCGGGCCCAGATGGCCAAGCTCCTCCGCCAGGGCGGCAACGTCCTGATGCTCGACGAGCCGACCAACGACCTCGACCTGCAGACCCTCCGCGTGCTCGAGGAGGCCCTCCAGAGCTTCCCGGGCTGCGCCATCGTGGTGAGCCATGATCGCTACTTCCTGAACCGCGTGGCCACCCACGTCCTGGCCTTCGAGGGCGACGGCCACGTCCACTTCTTCGAGGGCGACTACGACACCTACGTCGATTGGAAGAAGGCTCGGCGCGAGGAGATGGGGCTCGGCGAGGAGTCGAAGAAGGGCAAGTACCGCAAGTTCTGATCCGCGCGCGGAATCCTCACCATCAGGGCCGGAGCCTCCCGAGGGCTCCGGCCCTGCCGCATTTCCGCTCGCCTTCTTGCTCCCCGATCCCCGAGACCCCAGGATCGAGGCAACGAATGCGACGGGAGAATGCCATGTCCCGGATCATCCTTCCCCTCCTCGTCCTCACCTTCTCCTGGGTCTCCGCCTGCGGCGGCGACGACGGACTCCCGCAGGAGGCCGCCGTCGTGATCAACGGTCGCGCCCTCGACTCGAACGACCTTGACGACTTCGAACGACGCTACGGCGCCCGACCGACCGGGGGCCCCTGGTGGTACGACGCCGCGAGCGGGCTCTACGGCCCGAGCGGCGGGCCGGCTGCGGGCTTCCTGATGCCGGGCCACGACTTCGGCCCCCTCGGCGCGGACGCATCGGGCGGCGGTACGGGGGTCTTCGTGAACGGCCGGGAGCTGCCCCCGGACGAGTACCGGTCCTGGTCCCTCCTCTTCGGCGAGTTGATCTGGCCGGGACGCTACTGGCTGGACGGCGCCGCCAACTTCGGCAGCGAGGGTTACCCCGCCGCCGGCAACCTGCTCTTCGTCCTGGGCGCGCGCCTGCGCGGCGGCGCGGGAGGCGGCGGCGACAACTTCTGGTCGACTCGCTTCAGCGCCGGCAACTCGAACGCGGACAACAGTGCGGGCTACGTCTCCGTGCCCGGAGTCGGCCCGGTCGGCTACGGCATGTAACGCCGCTGCCGGTCAATCGAGGGCGACGGCGAGCGAGCCGGCGTAGAGCACCGGCGGGCCCGGCGCGCCCAGGATCTCGATCTCGATGCGGGGCGCAGCGCCGGCCGGGAGTTCCACGACGACCGGATCGCCGGGAACCACCGGAGCGTTCTCGAGGACCAGGTTCCAGTCCCCCACCCGCAGGCCGAGCCGACGATCGGCGCGGTACTCGAAGCTCAGGAAGAGCGCGACGCGGCTCGCGCCCCCGGGCCGCGGAAGGGGGGCCGAGGCGCCGCCCTTCCCGACCGCGAAGTAGGGCGGCTCGGCCGCCTCGAGCCCGCGCGACGTGCTCGGTTCCGCGAGGCAGGAGAAGCGCGACATCGTCTCCGCGCCGACCTCGCGCAGGGCGAGGCCGCG
>JBFIHP010000403.1:0-3971 GCA_041601735.1 Planctomycetota bacterium
GTCCGAGGGCCGCGGCCGGCTCTACTCGCGCCTGCTCGGCGGTCTGCTGGCGGGATTGATCGGGTTCTGGGCGGCCCGGGCCGAGGTCTTCGGACTGACGACCGTCCCGGCCTTCCTGCTCTTCGGCCTCGGCTCCTATCTCATCCTGCGCCGCGCGGCCGCCGAGGCGCGGCCGAGCGCAGGCCGCAACCCGCTGACCCGGGCGATCCATCGCGGCTACGAACCGATGCTGCGCTGGGTGCTCGCCCACAAGATGCTCTTCATGACCGGCCCTCTGCTCATCCTGGCCTTCGGCCTGCTGGTGACCTTCGGCGGCGAGCGCGGTCTCGCTCCGGTCACCGATGCCCTGCCCTCGCTGAAGAAGGCGCGCCCCGTCGCCTGGCTGTCCGAGACCTTCCCGGGCCTCGGAACCGAGTTCATGCCGGCGCTGGACGAGGGCAGCCTGCTCTACATGCCCTCGCTCCTGCCGCAGGCCTCGCTCAGCCAGACCCTCGAGGTCATGCGGCGGCAGAACGCGATGATCGAGTCCGTCCCCGAGGTCGCCCGCGTGGTCGGCAAGCTCGGCCGGGCCGAGACCGCGCTCGACCCCGCACCGGTCGGCATGATCGAGACCGTGGTGGCGCTCCACCCGCGCTCGGAGTGGCGAGCGGGCCTCAGCCGGGAGGAGCTGGTGAGCGAGCTGATGCGCAAGACCCACACGCCCGGCGTCCTCGAGGGCGCGGGCGCCTGGATCCAGCCGATCGAGACCCGCGTCATCATGCTCAACGCCGGCATCCGCGCCCCGCTCGCGGTCAAGCTCATCGGCGCGCCGCGCGACGAGGAGGGCCGGACCCTCGACGCCCGCACGGGCGTCGGCCTGCTCGAGACCCTGGCCACGCGCATCCGCGAGCGCATCGCCCGCGTGGCGGGCGTCGCCGGCCCCAACGTCGAGAACCTGGGCGGCAAGATCTACGTCGAGTTCCGGATCGACCGGGAGAAGGTCGGACACCACGGTCTGACGATCGGTGACGTCCAGGACGTCCTGATGACGGCCGTCGGCGGCATGGAGGTCGCGCGCACGGTCGAGGGGCGCGAGCGATTCAGCATCCGCGTGGCCTACGACCGCGAACGCCGCGACCGGCTCGACGAGCTCGACCGCATCCTGGTCCAGAGCGCCGACGGCGAGCTCCTGCCGATCGGCTCGCTCGCCGAGATCGAGATCGCGCCGGGACCGGCGGCGATCAAGACCGAGGACGGGCTGCTCCGCCTGCACGTCACCTTCGCGGCTTCGGGCCGTGACGAGGGTCGCGTCATGGAGGACGTCCTCGCCGAGATCGCGGCCTGGCGCGCGGAGGAGCGCGACGCCGGTCGCGCCGATCCGATTCCGACCGGCGTCGCCATCGAGGCGGCCGGGCGCTACGAGTCGCAGCTGCGGGCGAGCAAGCGCTTCGCCATCCTGATCCCGGTCTGCGTGCTGCTGATCTTCTTCCTGATCTACCTGAACTTCCGCGACTGGGCGATGTGCCTGAACGTGTTCGCGGCGGTGCCGATCTGCGTCGCGGGCGGCCTCATCCTCCTCGCCTTCTTCCCGGACCTGAAGGACTTCATGTACGAGGTCGGGCTCTGGGATCGACCGTCGAGCGGCCCCATCCACGTCACCGTGGCCGTGGTCGTGGGCTTCATCGCCCTCGCCGGCATCGCCACCGACGACGGGGTGGTGATCGCGACCTACATGAAGCAGTCCTTCGCGGCGCACCAGCCGACCTCGGTGGCCGAGATCCGCGAGGCGGTGGTCGAGGCCGGCCTCCGGCGCATCCGGCCCTGCCTCATGACCACGGCGACGACGGTCATCGCGCTCTATCCGATCCTCGCGGCGACCGGCCGCGGCTCGGACGTCGCGCAACCGATGGCGATCCCCTCGGTCGGCGGGATGATCACGAGCCTGGTCACGCTGTTCATCGTCCCGCTGGTCTTCTGCTGGATCGAGGAGCTCCGGCTGAAGTACGCCGCGGACGCGTCGAGCTGACCTCGACTACTCGAGCTTCATCCACTCGAAGTAGCCGATCATCATCTCGTCGTAGGTCTGCAGGCCGAAGTAGACGTCCACGTTCGGATCGGGATTGGCCGGGTTGTTCGCCGAGTTGTCGAACCAGCCGGTGGCGCGGATGCGCGTGCCGGCGGGCACGTCGTAGGGCTTCTCGAGCCGGTAAGACTGCTGCCAGTTGAAGTCGAAAGTCGGCACCCAGAGCACCCGCTCCTCGCGGCCGTCGAGGTGGATGAGGTCCATGGCGAAGGCGCGACCCCGCGCGTGCATGTGGGGCACGTAGCCGAAGATGCGGCTCTTCACCGGGAAGGTGAATTCGGCCGCGACCTCGTGGTTCGCCGCGTGCGGCGGGATGTGGATGTGCTTGGTCGATGCGGCGTTGCAGAGGATCGAGTATTTCGGCGGTCCGTCGCGGAACTTGAAGCCGATGCGCGGCCGATCCCAGACCTCCTTGCCGATCGCGTTGTAGTGGATCTGGAAGAGCAGGCGCTGGCGCTTCTTCAGGAGCTTGGCCCGGTCCGGCGGGTAGCGGATCGGCTCCACGCCCGGCGACTGGATGGCGAAGAATCCCTGCAGGGCGAGGTGACCGAGGAATTGCGGGTTCGAGTCGAGGTGCTCGTCACGGTGGTAGAAGACCAGGATGTGATGCACCACCTCGGGACGATCGGACCGCAGCTCGATCTGTTCGATCCACTTGTCCTCGGGGAAATCGGTCTCCACCACGACGTAGCGATAGGGCACGTCGCCTTCGGCCGGCACCCGGATCTTGTGCGGCACGCTGAGGACGGCGTCGGGCTCGCCGATCTTCCAGCCCTCGACGAAGGGCAGCGGCTCCGGGGCGCCCGCGGGATCGCCCTCCGGGCAGCCGTTCTCGATCCAGTCGAGGAGGGCCTTCTTGTCCGTCTCCGGCATCCTGAGGTCGTCGAGCCAGGGCCCGCCGTGCTCTTCGGATGCGTACCAGGGCGGCATGAGGTTCTTCTTGACCGTGTAGCGGATCATCCCCTTTCGTGAGGCCACGTCGTCGTAGCTCACCAGCTCGAAGGGCGCGTTCTCGCCCTCGCGGTGGCAGCGCTGGCAGTAGCGCTGCATCAGACGACTGATGCGGCCGTGGAAGGTGACCGTCGGCTCCTTCGTGTTCAGCTTCTCGAGCGCCAGCATGCAACCCGGGGCCGTGGTGGCCGGGATGGCGACCTCGCGGCCGGCAAGGACGGCGGCGAGCGCATCGGCAGCGAAGTTCTCGCGCGGTTCGTCGAGCGCGTAGCCGATGCCGTAGCGATCGTCGAAGGCGCCGCGATAGCGCAGCTTGCGTTTGGCGTCGAAGAGGAAGACCTCGGCGGTGCTGGTCGCCGCGAGCCGACGGCTGAGCGCCTGATCGCGGTCACGGAGATAGAGCCCCTTGAAACCGTAGGTCTCCTTCTCGCCTCGGGCAGCCGCGAGGTCGTCGTGCGCCATCGGGTTGACGAAGACGAGCTTGAGCGAGGCCGCGTGCTCCTTCTCGAAGCGCGCGAGAGCCGGCCCGAACTTGCGACAGATCGGGCAGGTCGAGTCGCGCATCACGAAGAGCAGGGCCTTCTTGTCGGCGTACTCGCTCCACCTGAAGTCACGGCCGTCCAGGTCGGTCAGCACCAGGTCGGGGAAGAGCTCACCGAGCCCCTCCTTGCTCGCGCCTTCCTGCGCGGCGGCGACCCGTTCGGGTGCCTCCTCCTGTTGGACCGCG
Organism: Planctomycetota bacterium; assembly: GCA_041601735.1. GTDB lineage: Bacteria > Planctomycetota > DRQF01 > JACKGY01. The sequence continues at coordinate 3,741 of JBFIHP010000403.1, forward strand.
GCCGGCGCGGCCCCGACGAGGGCCAGGACCAGGATGAAGACGAGACTCGGCAGGCCGAGAGGCGGATTCTGGATTCGGATCATGATCTCGTACCGGAGGACGCTCGGGATTCCCCTCCTTTTACCAAGCGCGACGCCGGATGGTTGCGCGTTTACCGGTCTGCGACCAATCGCCCGGTTTCATGAAGATGCGGCCTCGGGGCTGCGGAGACCTCGCGAGCGGGCTCCGGCA
>JBFIHP010000404.1:0-3967 GCA_041601735.1 Planctomycetota bacterium
GAGATCGAAGCCGCCGCGCGTCTCGATCTCGAGACCGGAGCGCGCGGGGCGCAGACGGGATCGGGGCTCGCGGTGCGATCCCGGCGCGGCCTGATCATCGACGCGGCCAGGTCCGGTGACGGTCGCGGGCTCGCGGTCCTCGAGACCCTGCGGCCGCGACTCACCGTCCTGCCCTTTCTGAGCGCGGGCAGGACCGGCAGCGTCATTCGACTGGTCGTGACCGGCGAGTTCGAGGAGCGCCGCCTGCTCCGCCTGGGAGACCTCGGGTCCTCCCGCCGACTGATCTGGTGTCCCGGTGACGAGAGCCTGATCGTCTTCGACACCTTGCACATGCACTTCGTCCAGCTGCCTCTCGGAGAACGAGAGAAGAGAAGGTGAAACCGATGTCGAGAATCACCAGCTTCGGCCTCCTGATCGTCGCCCTCCTGACCGTCGCGACCCCGCTTTCGGCGCAGACCAGCGCGGAGCTCGTCCTCGGCAACTTCGAGCTCGAGGTCGATCGGCTCGCTCCCGGAGCGACCAGCGGCAGCGCCCAGATCGTCATCGACGCCGGTGCATCGCGCGCCACCATCGACGTGAACGCGAGCATCTCGGGCCTCGTGGTGTCGATCACGGGACCGTCCGGGCAGACGATCGACCCGACCACGATCGCCGGCTTCAACGGTGCCGTGTCGCAGTTCAGCGGCAGCGCCGGCGGGGAGCCCACGCTGAGCACGCTGGCCCTTCCGGGCAATCACACGGTGTTCGAGTTCGACGTGCCCGAGGCGGGGGTCTACACGGTCAACTTCGACGGCGGCGTCGGTCTCGGGACGGAGGTCGCGGTCGTGACCAGCGTGACGACGGATTCCCAGCTCGGTCTCGCGCTCTTCGTCACCGAATCGACGCTCTTCCTCGGCCGTACGGTCGTCCTCGGTGCGGCCCTCTTCAACGCGGCGGCGCCGGTCTCCGGGGCCAACATCTCGGTGGCGATCGCCTCCGACGGCGGCGAGAGCGGCACCGTCAATCTCTTCGACGACGGCAGCGGCGCCGATCAGGTGTCCGGCGACGGCATCTATACCGGGACCTACGTCCCCCTCTCGACCGGGACCTTCAGGGCGACCACCCGCGTCGCCGGCAGCCTGCCCGGCCTCGGAGCCTACTCCCGGATGGGTGCGACCGGCTTCCTGATCGTGCCCCAGAGCGGGATCATCTCGGGGACCTTCACCGAGTCCATCTTGGACACCAACTCGAACGGTCTGGCCGAGGCCATCCGACTCGCCTTCGACCTGAACATCGTGACGGCGGGCGACTACAACCTCGTCGTCTTCCTCGAGAGCCCCCTCGGCGTCCGGGTCGCCTCGTCGGGGACCCTCACGCTGCCGGCCGGCATGGGCGGTCAGATCCCCGTGGACTTCGCGGCCGCCGACCTGAGGGCCGTCGGCGAGGACGGTCCCTACATGATCGACGAGGTCGAGCTGACCTACATCGACCCGACGCTGGGCTCGCTCGTCGTCGATCAGGGCTTCGATCTCGGCAGCACCTCGGCCTTCCTCCAGTCGAGCCTCGAACGTGACCCGATCATCGTGACCGGGATGATCAACGATCAGGCCTTCGACGACGACATGGACGGCCTCTTCGATCGTCTCGTGGTCACGGTCGAGGTCGATCTGCTGCAGGCCGGATCCTACGACTGGTCCTACAAGATCAGCGGGCAGGATCTCACCGAGATCGACTTCGATTCCGATCAGGCGACGCTCGGCTCCGGCATCCAGACCTTCTCGTTGACCTTCCAGGGCAGCGCGATCGGGATGGCGGGACTCGACGGGCCCTTCCTGGTGCGCGATCTCCTCGCGCAGGGCCCGAGCGGCAGCTCGCTCGTCGTGACCGACCTGGGGCAGACCTCGAACTACACGGCCTCGCAGTTCGCGGGCTTCACGGGCGGGACCCCGCCCGCCTTCTCGGCGAGTTCCGGCTGCGACGTCGAGTTCCGCGTCGAGGCCGGCAACCCCTTCACGCACATCGTCAGCGCGATGGACGCCGACATGGGCGATTCGGTCACCGTGACGGTCGCCAACCTGCCGCCCGGCGCCACCCTCACCCCGGCGCCTCCGGCCGTCGGCAACCCGGTCGCCCTGACGATGGTCTGGACGCCGACCAAGGCGGATCTCGGGCTGGTCACGGTCACCTTCACCGCCACCGATCAGACCTCCAGGACGACGGACTGCAACGTGCTGATCCGCGTCGTCGCGAACAGCGATCCGGACGGCGGCGGCTGCGGCGGCTGCTCGATCTCGACCGATCGCGACGGGGCCGGCTGGTACGATCTGCTGCCCCTGCTTCTGCTCGCCGGCGGTCTCTACCTGTCGCGCCGCCGCGGAGTCGCGGCTCCTTGACGGAGACGGAAGGGGCGCCGACGACGGGACGAGAATCGGTCGCCGCCGTCGTCGCGCTTGCGGCGGTGCTCCTCGCCGCCGACCCGGGGACGCGAGTCGCGGCCCTGATCGCCGGGGCGTTGCTCGTGCCCCTCCTCGTCGGCGGTCCCCGGCCGCGCCTCTTCGGTCGAGCGATCGGCGCCGACCTCGGCCTGGCGGCGGGTCTCCTCCTCGTCGTCCTGGCGGGCCAGGGCGTCTTCGTCCTCCTGACCGGGAGCGAGGTCGTCCTCGCGGCGGCCCGGCCCGATCTTCCTCTCGTCCTGTGGACGGCGCTCGAGGCCTTCGCCGAGGAGCTGTTCTTCCGCGGCTTCCTGCAGGCCCTCCTCGCCCGGCGGTTGCGGGCCGGCCCTGGGGCGGCGAGAGGGCTCGCCGACCCGGCCGTGCTGCTGTCCGCGCTCGTGTTCGCCGCCGCTCACGCGACCCGACTGGGGCCGGGCCCGGCGCTTCTCCGCTTCTTCCCCGGTCTCCTCTTCGCCTGGTCGTTCCGCCGCAGCGGCGCCCTGGCGGCGCCCTTCGCGCTTCATCTCGCCCTGAATCTGATCGACGCCTTCCTGCGGATCCGCTGAAGGAGGACGGCGACGAGGAAGGCCGCGCCGAGCCACTGGGCCGGGGTCAGACCGAGATGCCGCGGATCCGCCGTGACGCCGCCGAGATGAGACCCGAGTTCGCGGGCGCCCTCGGCGTCGATGCGGGCGAAGTCGAGCAGGAACCGTCCGAGCGCGTAGCCGCCGAGGACGACCAGGGCCAGCCGGCCCGGCGGTCGCGGGCGGCGTCGCGCAACCAGGGCCAGGACGCCCAGCACGAGCAGGAGGACCGCCTCCGCGAGGCCCAGGTCGAGTCGCGCACCGCCCGGATAGGCCACGGCCGGGAAGACCTCCATGCGGACCCCCGGATGATCGTGGACGAGGAAGCAGCCGAGCCTTCCGATCGCCCAGCCGAAGGGCAAGGCCTCGCAGACCGCGTCCGCCAGCTCGCCGAAGTCGCGCCCGAGTCGCAGCGCGACGATCAGGAGTCCGATCGCGCCGCCGACCAGCGCGCCGGAGGAGGCCAGGCCGTCGAGCAGACCGAACAGCGGTCGGAGTCCCTCGGTCGCGAGGCGATCGGGACGGTAGAAGATGAGCTCCGCCAGGTGGGCTCCGATCGCGGCGGAACCGGCCAGGATGAGCGCGATCGTGGCGACGTCGCGAAGGCTGAGCGCGCGGCGGTCGCGGAAGGCCAGGAGCAACAGGATGGTCGTCAATCCGCCGAGCGCGGCCAGGACGGGAAAGGGCTCCAGCCCGAGATCGACGAGGCCCGGAGGGAATCGAGGGAAGGGGATCGGCTTCACGCGCTCATGGCTCCGTCGCCCAGGATAGCGAACCTGGAGTCGCCTGCGAGCGGGAAGCGCGAATCAGGCGTCCGGCCGTCCCGACGCGGGCCTTCTCTCGCCTCCATCTCGGCGCGGCGGCGGACCCCCGCGGAACGCCTGCCGGCGCTCGAGGTCGCGCGCCCGTCCGGCGCTGCCCGATCTTCATCCCTGCCGGTCCGCCTGCTCCTCGCCGCGATCGATGCGCGCC
>JBFIHP010000405.1:0-3958 GCA_041601735.1 Planctomycetota bacterium
CCCCGGCCGAGGCCGCGGCGATGGTGGCGCTGAAGTCGGCCTTTCCCGAGTCCGGGCTCTACTACCTGCCCTACATGGAGCAGGAGGACATGCAGGACGAGGAGAAGATGGCGGACTACGAGAAGCGCCACGAGGCCGGTCCCATCGCGCTCGTCCTCATCGAACGCGACGGCGCCGCGATGATGCCGCCCTCGATGCTGGTGAAGGAGTTCATCAGCAACGTCCTGGCGGCGCTCATCGTCGCCTGCATGGCGGGCATGATGACCGGCGGCTACCTGAAGCGGGCCTTTGCCGTCGCCGGCTTCGGTGCGGTCGGCTGGCTCTCGATCAGCGCCAGCGACATGATCTGGTACCGCTTTCCGGTCGAGACCTTCATCGGCGAGGGCATCGAGCAGATCGCGGGCTGGCTCATCGTCGGTTTCGTGATCGCCAGGATCGTCCCCGCGGCGCAGGCCTGAAGTTCCGAGACGAAGTGAGCGGATCATGTACGAACTGAAGACCAAGCTCAACGACGCGAGCGTCGCGGCCTACATCGCGTCGATCAAGGACGACGGGCGGCGCCGCGACTGCGAGAAGATCATCCAGCTGATGCAGTCGGTGACGAGGTGCGAACCCCAGATGTGGGGCACGAGCATCGTGGGATTCGGTCGGTACTTCTACCGCTACGACAGCGGCCAGGAGGGCCACTGGATGCTGACCGCTTTCTCGAATCGCGTGCAGTCGTTGACCCTCTACATCATGGCCGGCTTCGCTCGCTACGACGACCTGATGGCGAAGCTCGGCAAGTACAAGACCGGCAAGTCCTGCCTCTATGTGAAGTCGCTCGACGACATCGACATGAAGGTCCTGAAGACCCTCGTCACCGAGTCCGTGAAGTACCTGAGGGCGGTCGAGAAGAAGACCCTCGCCGCGGCGCCGCCGAAGGAGAAGAGGGCGGCGAAGAAGGCCGGGGCGAAGAAGAAGGCCAAGAAAGCCGCCGCAGGCAAGAAAGCCGCGAAGAAGAAGATCACGAAGAAGACCGTCGGCAAGAAGGCGACCAGGAAGAAGGCCGCCAAGCGCTGAGCCCGCTCCTCCTCACCAGATGAAGTTGAGGAGGAAGAAGAGCAGCATCAGCGAGAGCACGGCGCCGATCGCGGCGCCGATCGCGAGGCCTCCGAAGCCGTCCGGGAAACCGAACCAGCTGAAACCGATGAATCCCCCCAGCATCCCTCCGGGGATCGCGCCGCCGATCGCCCAGTAGAGGAGATTGCGTCCGGCGCGCTTCAGGTCGTCCTTGATCTCCTCGCCGAAGGATCGGCGGTCCGGCGGGTCTCGGTGCGGCATGGAAGGTGTGTCTCCTCGCTTGCGACGGAGTCTCGACTGCTTCGCATCAGATTCTCATCCTGGGGGCGATGGAACAAGCGGCGCCGTCGGGTGGATCTGCCGACGGCGGGGCCGAGGGTGCCTCGCGCATTGACGCAGCCTCTTCGCGGACCGAAGATCGGAAGATCCAAGGAGGATGATCCATGAAAACGCTTGCGAGACTCCTGATCCTGCTGGCCCTCGTCGTGCCGCCCCTGGCGGCGCAGAGCGACGACGGCTTCCAGCGCGAACGAAGAGGCGAGAGCGGAGCCGCCAAGGACGCTCTCGAGGGCAAGACGCCGCCGGCGCTCGTCGCCGAGAACTGGATGAACTCGGAGGCGATCGACCTCGCGAGCCTGAAGGGCAAGGTGGTCGTCCTGGACTTCTGGGGCACCTGGTGAGGACCCTGCCGCTCGGCGGTTCCGAAGCTGAAGGAGCTCAGGAATCGCTACGAGGGCCAGGGACTGGTCCTCATCGGAATCCACACGACGAACGGCGCCGACAAGATGGCCGCCTTCGTGAAGGAGCAGGGCATCGACTACCCGGTGGCCGCCGACGTCGGTGCCAAGACGGTCGCGGCCTTCAAGGTCGACTCCTTCCCCGACTACTACGTCATCGATCGTAGCGGCAAGCTCCGCTTCGCGGACCTCGCCAACGCCGAACTCGAGCGTGCGATCACGACCCTGCTCGGCGAGAGCGCCCCGCCGGCAGGCGAGACGACGCCCTGGAGCGAGGCCCTCGCCGACGCCGCGAAGCGCCGCAAGCGGGTGCTCGCGAGCACCCTCGACAAGGCGGCGCAGGCCGAGCTGGGGGCGGTCCTGAAGACGAACCGCGAGCTCGCGCGCAGTCTCTCCTACGAGTACGTTCGCTACGATCTGCAACGCGGCGACGAGCCCGCGCCCGCGGGTCACCCACAGGCCCTCGCCGAGACCGCGGCCGCGCTGGTCGTCTTCGACGAGAAGGGCGCCGAGCTGGCACGCGTCCCCTGGGCGGACCTGCACGACGACAGAGGTCTCTCGGCCGCGCGCCTTCAGGACTTCCTCGCGAAGAACGCGCGTCCGCACCCCGATGCCGAGAAGCACTTCGCCGCGGCGCTCGCCCGGGCCAGGGCCGAGGACAAGCGTCTGCTCGTCCACCTCGGCGCGCCCTGGTGAGGATGGTGTTTCAAGCTCGAGGAGTTCCTCGGGATGAAGGACACGTCCACCGCCATGGCGAAGGACTATGTGATGATCGAGATCGACGTCGACCGGATGCCGCAGGGCAAGGCGGTCGCCGATCGCCTCACCGACGGCAAGCGCGTGGGCTTCCCCTGGACCGTGATCCTGGACGGCGAGGGTGAGGCCCTGGTCACCTCCGACGGCCCGAAGGGCAACATCGGCTGCCCGGTTACCGACGAGGAGTGCAGCTGGTTCCTCGAGATGATCGACCGGACGCGGCAGCACATGAGCGACGCCGATCGTACGGCCATCGAGCGTGATCTCGCCGCGCACGCCGCGAAGATCAACGCCGCGCGCAGGCGCTGAGGGACCCTTGCATGGCAGGATCAGGAGGAAGATCGACTTCGACGGCGCTCGTCGTCGGACTCGCATCGATCGTCCTGATCCTCGCCGCGCTCGTCTTCTGGCTCGGACAGGGCGGGGAGGATGCCGGTCCGCTCCGTCCGGGCGACCAGGCCGGGGCCACCCGCGAGGGATCCGACATTGCGGCCCGCCGCAGTGCCGAGCAGGAGCATCCCAAGATCGCATCGTCGCCCGGCGCGAGGTCCGAGGCTCCCGGTTTCGACGCAGCGGTGAGGGTGCTCACCCTGGACTGGGTGACCGTCAGCGGCGTCGCGGTCGAAGTCGAGCGTGGGGGCGAGACGATCGAGATCGTGACCGATGCCGAGGGCCTCGCTCGCTTCCGCCTCGACCGGGAGAGCCTCATCCGGGTCGATCTGCCGAACCAGGACCAGCACTTCGATCTCCTCTTCAGCGAAGAGATCAGCGAGCGTCGCGTCTTCCTGGAGGAGCGGCGTGCGCTCCTCGTCCGCGTGCTGGACGATCAGGGGCGACCGCTCGAGGGCGCCGAGATCTGGCGAGGGCGCACGATGATGAGCCGCGAGCCGGCGCGCCTGGTCGGCAAGACCGATCCCTCAGGCGAGTTCCTCGTTCGCGGTCTGCGCCGGGGCGAGCGGCTCCAGGCGCGACACGAGCGGGGCCTCGTCTCGCGGGCCTTTCCGGTGCCGGAGGCGCTGGACGAGACCCTGACCCTGGAGGCCCTGCCGCCGCATCGACGGGTCGAGGTCGAGGTCGTCGGGCGCCCGGTCGACGATTCGGGCAAGCCGCGCCCGATCACGCTCTACTTCGAGCCCGACCGTCACATCGCCAGCGCGGACGACAGCTGTTCCGGATTGAGGATGCCCCTCCGGGAGGTCGGCGACCGCTACCGCGGCATCGCCGCCCGGGGTCCAGAGACCTGGCGCGTCGACCTGGAACTCGACGGTCGCAGCATCGCCACCGAGATCGTCGTGCCGCAGGCGCCCGCCGAGCTTCAGCTCAGGTTCGATCTCAGATCGCTCCGGCGCTTGCGCGTCCGGGTCGTCGATGAAGACGGCGGGCCTCTCGCGGGCGCGCGGCTC
>JBFIHP010000406.1:0-3952 GCA_041601735.1 Planctomycetota bacterium
GCCGCCGCCTCCGCCACCTCGGCGGGCGGCATGTCCACGACCTCGAGGGTCTCCGGATCGAGCCAGAGCGGACTGAAGCTCTCGCCCCGCGCCGCGAGGCGGGCCGCCAGCGGGGTCTGCATGCGCCTCGGGTCCGGACCGTGAGCGGCGACGCTGCTGAGCGGATAGAGCGCCTTCCCGCCCAGATCGAAGGGCGGAAGGGTGAGCTGCCCCGCGCCGATCTCGAAGAAGGGGGCGCAGCCGATGTAGGGCAGGATGCCGTGGGCGAGGATGACGGGTTCGGCCGAACGGGCGATCGCCGCCCGGAGACTCCGCACCGCCCGCGCGCTGCGCTCGTAGTCAAGGAGGTCGTCCCGCAGGCGCCAGCCGTAGGCCGCGGCGAGCAACAGGGCCAGGGTCAGTCCGAGCCGACGATCGAGACGCGCGAAGCCGATCCCCAGCACCGCGGTGAGAGCCCAGAGCACGCTGTGCCAGCGCTGTGAACTGCCCGCCTGGACCTCGGGATCGACGCTCGCGAGCGGCAACGCGTGAAGCAAGGCGAAGACGAGGAGCGCCAGCGCGACCCGACCGGAGCGATCGAGGCGCAGGGGCGCGAGCAGAAGCCCTGCCGCCGCGAGCAACGCGGCGACGTGGCTGCGCCAGTCCAGGGCGACGCCGATCTCGCCCGGCGCCGCGCCGAGCAGGCGCCGGATCGCCTCGAGGGCGGCCCCTGCCAGCGCCGGCCGCGGCTCGTCTCCCCGCAGGGCGGCCAGACCGCCGTAGCCGCCCACGAGGTCGCCGATCACGAGCAGGCGAAGACCGAAGGGAACGAGGACGACCGCGACCAGCGGCAGGAGCCGGCGGAGGCTCGCGCCGAGGGGACGGCTCTCGACGCGGTCGGCCAGCGCGATCAGGACGAGCGCGAAGGCCGCGGTCTCGCGGTAGAAGACGCCGAGGAGCAGCAGCAGCGCCGCGGCCGGAGAGAACCGGCGCCCGCGGTCGCGCGCGAGGCGATCCAGGAGGAAGACGCCCAGGATCGTCAGGGTCGCGACGGTGGTCGAACGTCCGACCAGCCAGGCGACGTTGTTGACGGCCCAGGGCTGCAGGGCGAAGAGCAGGCCGCCCATCGCGGCCGCGCGTTGCGGCAGACCCAGTCTCAGGAGAACGCGATGACCGAGGAGGACCGCCAGCCCCTGCAGGAGAAGGTTGATCGACCCGTGCGGTCGGGGATCGTCGCCGAAGATCCGCCCCAGCGCCCCGAAGTCGAAGGAGAAGAGCGGCCGGTAAAAGGAGATGGCGCCCAGATCGGCGAAGGGACGCATGAAGCTGCGCAGGAAACAGCCGAGGATGCTGGTCTCGAAGCCCTGCGCCACGAGCGTCACGTCGTCGCTGCGGAACTCGAACTCGGCGTCGATCTGCGCGAGAACCGTCAGGATCATCAGGGCGATTCCGACCGCCCAGCCGCGGCCCCGACCGGGCGCGGCCCGCGTTTCCTCGCCCCTGCTGTCCTTCTCCGGCTCCGACATGGCGGAATCCTATCACGGTCCCGACCGGCCGAATATTCACCTCGAGCACCGCTTCTTCCCCGGAGTCCTGCGCCTTATGATCGTGGGCATGACCGAGCAGCAGCACATCCTGATCGGGATCGCCGGCGGCTCCGGTTCCGGCAAGACGATGATCTCCGGACGCATCGTCGAGGAGTACGGTCCCGAACACGTCGCGGTCATCGAGTTCGACTCCTACTACCGCGAGCTGGGCCACCTCACGATCGAGGAGCGCCGCGCGGTCAACTTCGACCACCCCGATGCCTTCGACATCGACCTTCTGGTCTCGCACCTCGACCGGCTGCGCCGGCGCGAGCCGATCGACGTGCCCATCTACGACTACGTCCATCACAACCGCCGACCGGAAGCGCTGCGGGTCGAAGCGCCGCCCATCGTCGTGCTCGAGGGCATCCTCTCCTTCTACTTCCGCCGGGTTCGCGAGCTCATGGACATCAAGATCTTCGTGGACACGCCCGACGACATCCGCCTGATGCGGCGCATCCGTCGCGACATGGCTCAGCGCGGCCGCGGCCTCGAAGAGATCCTCCTGCAGTACGAGAAGTCGGTCCGTCCCATGCACCAGGTCTTCGTCGAGCCCTCGAAACGCGAGGCCGACATCATCGTGCCCCGCGGCGGCGAGAACCGCATCGCGATCGACATCATCAGGGCCAAGGTCGAGAAGCTCCTGCGCGGCATGAGCCCGGCCGGCGACGCGATGGAGGCCGCGGAGGGCGGGCGCGCCTGATGGATCGCTCCGGTCGATGAAGAAGGTCCTCCTCCTCGACTGCGTCGGCCTGGTGCCGGACATGCTCGGCGACGACACGCCGGCGCTCCGGGCCCTGGCGCACGACGGCTTCTCGGCCCCGATGAAGGGGATCTTCCCGGCCGTCACCTGCAGCGCCCAGAGCGCGATGCTCACCGGCCGCGAGGTCCGCGACCACGGCATCGTCGGCAACGGCTGGTACTTCCGCGACCTCGCCGAGGTCTGGCTCTGGCGCCAGAGCAACCACCTCGTCCAGGGCGACAAGCTCTGGCACGAGGCCAGGCGGCGCGACCCCGCCTTCACCGTCTGCAACATGTTCTGGTGGTACAACATGTACGCCGACGTGGACTGGTCGCTGACGCCGCGGCCGCTCTACCTCGCCGACGGCCTGAAGCTGCCGGGGATCTACGGCCGACCGCTCGACTTCCGCGCTCACTTCGAGCGCGAGTTCGAGCCCTTTCCCCTCTTCAACTTCTGGGGCCCGGCGGCCGACATCCGGTCCAGTCGCTGGATCGCGAGGGCCACGATCGAGGCGATGCGTCGGGTCGATGCCACGCTCACCCTCTGCTACATCCCCCACCTCGACTACGACCTCCAGCGCTTCGGCCCGGATTCTCCCGAGTCCCGCCGGGCGCTGCGCGAGCTCGACGACTGCGTGGCTCCGCTCATCGCCGCGGCGCGGGCGAGCGGACGCGAGGTGATCGTCGTCTCCGAGTACGGCATCGGCGCGGTGAGCGGGGACGTTCCGATCAACCGCGCCCTGCGACGCGCTGGTTTCATCGCGACCGTGCCCCAGCTCGACCGCGAGAACCTCGACCCCGGCGCGTCACGGGCCTTCGCGGTCGTCGATCACCAGCTCGCCCATGTCTACGTCAGGGAGGAGGGCGACGTCGCCGCCGTTCGCCGGGTTCTCGAGGAACTCGAAGGCGTGGACCTGGTCCTCGACCGCGAGGCGCAGAAGGCCTGGGGGATCGACCACGAACGCTCCGGCGAGCTGGTCGCGATCGCGGCCCGCGATCGCTGGTTCAGCTACTACTTCTGGGAGGACGACGCGAAGGCTCCGGATTACGCCCGCTCCGTGGACATCCACCGCAAGCCGGGCTACGACCCGGTCGAACTCTTCCTCGACCCGGATCTCGCCTTCGCGAAGGCGCGCATCATCGGCAAGGTGATCCGGAAGAAGCTCGGCTTCAGGATGCTGATGGACGTGATCCCCTTCCGACCGGAGCTGGTGAAGGGCTCTCACGGCCGGCTGGAAGACGATCCGGGCCGGGGGCCGATCATCGTCGGCTCGATGCCCGCCCCCCGCGAGACCTTTCGGCTGACCGACGTCCGCGACCTCGTCCTCGCGACCGTCTTCGGCGCCTAACGCCCCGGCGGCGCCGGCCGGGTCACCCAGTCCAGCCCCATCTTGATCTCGCGCTGCAGGGGGTGGTTGGTCTTGATCACGACCAGCTCGTGCATGTTCGTGTCGCCGGCCCGGCCGGTCACGATGAACTCGACGTCCCAGGTTCGGCCGGGATCGAGTTCGGTCAGCCGCAGCTCGACCGCGGGGCAATCGACCTTCACGTCGGTGACGACGTAGCCGGTATCGTCGATGCTGATCCGCAGGTTGCGCCGCGCCTGGGCGCCCTCGAAGACCCGTCCCATGTGGATCTTGCCCAGC
>JBFIHP010000407.1:0-3944 GCA_041601735.1 Planctomycetota bacterium
CGGGCGCGGTGTCGAGGATGTCGTAGCGGCGCAGCTGTGAGAGGCGCTCGCCCTCATTGGGACTCAGGGGTGCTTCCAGCATGTCGATCGGATCCGGTCGTCGAGAAGGTGTACGGACGTGATTCCCCATGATCGTCCGGACCGGGCGCCGTTCTGAAGTCATGGCGGCGCAAATCCGTCTCGATTTCCCGGGGCCGGTTTTCCCGGGATCGTCGCCGCGATCTGTGGCAGCATGAACACCCGACTTTGCCGGTTCATTCGCGAGTCGGGATGGAGGACGGCCCGTCGAGTCGCGCTCCCCGCGCCGCCGGCCGAGCCTGATCGGTCTCCGGTCCGTTCCCGCCAACACCCGGTCGGCCGGCGCCGCGGCGCGCCGCCACTCAGCCAAGGAGTCCGCATCATGTGCAACCGAGACCGAATCACGATCGTCCTGCTGGTCGGAGCTCTCGTCGCGGCGATGAGCTCGCCGGGCCTCGCTCAGCTCTACGTCGAGAACGTCAACACCTCACCGTCTTCATCCCCGCTTCATCCCGGAGACTCGATCAACGTCTCCTATGAGGTCGATTACAGCGGCCTGTTTCCGCCCCCGGGTCCTTATGCGGTCGGCATCTACTTGAACACGAGCCCGAACTTCAGCGGCGCGACCCTGATCGGAACCGACTCGGCGTCGGGAACGGGCAACCACTTCGTCTCGGTTCAGATCCCCGCCACGGGTCTCAGTCCCCGGAACGGGAACTTCTACTGCGGCGTGCGCCTGCTCTCCGGCGGCGCGGGAGACTACTCACCGGTCCTCTACACGATCCACACCCAGCCCGAACTCGTCGCGCAGTCGATCAACCCGCCTCCCGGCGGGGTCGCCGATCAGGGTGCCTCGGTCACCGTCGCCTATTCCACGGCGAATCAGGGCGCTCCGACGACGCCGCCCGGCTACGGTTGCGAGATCCGGTTGAGCACGGATCAGGTGATCACGACCGCCGACACCTTGCTCTCCTCGTTCACGACTTCCTCCGGACCCGGAATGACGACGGTTCAGATCCCCCCGAGCACGCCGCCGGGGACTTACCACCTGGGGCTCCTCATTCCCGTGCCCGCCGAAGGTGATTTCGTCCCGGGCAACAACACGGTCGCCTCCGCCGCCTTCTCGGTGGTCATCCCGTCACCGATCGTCGGGAGCGTCAATCCCTCCTCGGGGAGCTTCTTCGGCGGCGAGACCGTATCGATACTGGGTCAACACCTGAGCGGCGCCTCGGCCGTGCTCTTCGACGGAGTGCCGGCGACGAACCTCATCGTCGTGAGCGACGGCGAACTCCAGTGCACGACGCCGCCGGCCCCCGGAAACGTCACGGGTCCCGCCGACGTCGGCGTGACGGCGCCGGGCGGGACGACCGTCCTCGCCGGGGCCTTCTCCTACGACTCGCCCTATCCGGGTACGGACGAGGATCTCCGGCTCTCGGCCGCGCTCAACGCGTTTCCGATCCCCGGTGACAGCCCCGCGATCATCGCGGGCACCGGCGGCGATGTCCTGCGGGTGTTCATCGACTCGCCGGGCGCGACGCAGGATTTCAACTTCCTCGCCTTCCTCGGCAACGCCTTTCCGACCGGGAACGGACCGCCGAGCCCGTTCGGTTTCCCCTATGTCTACTTCGATCCGAGCGATCCGCTCTTCATCGTGATCCTCGATCCGGTGATGCCGAACCCCTTCTTCGGTCCGACGCTGCTCTTCCCGGGGGGGAATCACCTGCAGTTCATCCTGCCGACCAATGCGGCCGGCTACAGCGCCACCTTCCAGGCGATCACGCTCGACAGCGGTTCGGCGAACTCCTGGTTCGTCGCCTCGGACGCCTTCGAGCTGCAGCTGCTCTAGGCAGGCTGCACCGCGCGGTCCGCCGCGATGGAGATTGGAGAAGCCCGCCGCGGCGACGGCCGCGACGGGCTTCGCTCCTACCAGCCCCGGTCTTCTTCGGGCACCTGGTCCCAGGTGATGCCGAGACGCCTGATGGGACGGAGGTAGATCGGCAGCTCCCGGCCGCGGAGCCGCTCGGGCAGGCCGTTGCAGGCGAAGATGCGGTCCCAGCAGCGCTCGAGGCAGTGGCCGGCATCGGGGAAGTCGGTGCTCAAGGCCAGCGCGCGCTCGTAGAAGGCGCGCGGCTGTCGCCGGACCTGTTCGGCCCGGACCATGAACTGCGCTCCGGGGTAGAACACGAAGCGCTCCGGCGCTTCTTCGCCCCAGAGGGCGCGACAGAAGCCGTCGAGATCGAGGAGGCGTCCGTCGCGGTTCTTGCTCCAGGTCCGGAAGAGCCGCTCGCCCCTCTTGTCGTCGTGGTCGATGACGAAGCCGAGCCAGCGAAAATCCTCGACCGGCTCGGCGCCCTCGGCCAGCCGTCGGAGACGCCGGTGCAGGTCGGGGACGTGATCGAAGGGGCGGCCCTGCACGAAGACCGTGGTCGCGGCCAGGTCGTCGTAGCGATCGACGATGTGATGGAGGTAGGTGTGGGCCTCGTAGCCGACGTTGTCGAGCGGGATCGCGCCCTCATGATCGCCGCCCTTGTCGTAGACGGTGACCCGGTAGGCGCTCGGCACGCGGCGGAGCCAGTTCAGGGCCTCGGAGTGCCGGGCCACGACGAGTTCGAGTTCGGCCATGCGCGCGGTGGGTCGGCTCTTCAGTTCCCGTCGGGCGCGGTCCCGCCCGAGTCGATCAGGACCTCGGAACGGCCGCCCTCCTTCTCGAGGACGACGAGGCTCGTCGTGCCGCTTTCTCCACCGCGCAACCTCACGCGCAGCGTCGTTCCCGTGTCCGAGTCGTTGTCGACCAGCACCCGCAGGGCCGGGCCCTCGGCCCGCCAGGTCCGCCCGCGGACGAGGCGCCGGGGCTCGCCGGCGGGCAGCCCGTCACGCCGCGCCTCGAGGACGACCGTTCCGGGGCCGAGGTTCTCGATCGTGGTCGTCGATGAGCGGGTGACGACCTCGGTCGTGGTCCGCCCCGGAACTTCGAAGTCCGAGCTGATGTTGGTGCTCGCGCAGCCGCAGGCGAGGCATGCGACCAGCGCGAGCATGATCTTCGGCATGGTCTTGATCATGAGTTCGGGTAGCTGCTCACGGCAGCTTGGTCATCGGCTTGCCTCAGCACTCGGGGACCGCGGCGGTGGCGCCGATGGTCTTCGTGTCCTTGCAGCCGCTGCACTCGACCGTGATCTGTGCCTTGTCGGCATCGACGGGGCTGTTCTTCTCGGTGCCGGTCGTCGGCTTCTCCTCGGTCTCCGAGCCGCAGGCAGAGAGCGAGAGTCCGAGGCCGAGCAGGGCGGCGATGGCGAGCTTCGACCAGTTCTTCGTCAGGGTTTCGAGCATGGATCTTGCCTCCGGATCGCTGGGGTCAATGGCGACGACGTCCTGCGTCTCGCCGCGAGGGTGAACCACCATCCTACAGGCCGGCGCCCCTTCCTGTCGCGCCGAAAACGGCCTGCGGCACGATCCGGGCGCGCGATCCGATCCGCGACGGGATCGACTCCCGCTGCGACGACATGGCGATCGTGCCATCCGGTCAGATCGGTCGCGCGCGCAGGATCGCAGCGGCCTGCTTGGCTCCATCGATGGCGCCGGCGTCGAATTCCGGTCTGGTGCCGGAAGCACGCACTTGCAGCATTCCCTTGTCGCCGAGCTCGAGGGTCCAGTCGCGCGAATGCAGCGGCGGGAGGAAGTCGGGCCAGGGCGGCTCGGAACCCTGTCTCAGTCGCCAGTCCTCGATCGCACGATCGATCTCGTCGTCGAGCCCTGTGAGGTCGATGCGATCGAGGAGGCCCAGGCCGACGATCGTGCAGCCCTCCCGATCCTCGTGCAGCAAGGCGCCTCGGCTGCGACCCCGAGGGTCGAGGAGGGCGATCGAGCGAAGGCCCTCATGCTGCTGCGCGAAGCGCTGTCCCTGGCGGCCGCCGACCCGCAAGCGGAGC
>JBFIHP010000408.1:0-3936 GCA_041601735.1 Planctomycetota bacterium
CGATCATCTCCTGATCAAGGCCGCCGACCGCGAGTCGCTGGCGCCGACCGTGACCGGCCGACGCTGGGAGATCGTCCATCACGCCCGCGTCGGTTCCGACACCGATTTCGAGCTTCTGCGTTTCGCGCCGGCGGCGGCCGGGGAGGAGAGACGATGACGATGGTCTCGGTGGTGGTGCCCCTCTTCGACGAGGAGGAGAACGTGGCGCCCCTCGTCGCGGAGCTCCTCCCCGTGCTCGAGGGCATCGGCCGCCCCTTCGAGATCGTCCTGGTAGACGACGGCTCGCGCGACGGCACGGCTGCCGCCATCGAGGCCGAGCGGAGTCGCCGTCCCGAACTCGTCCGCCACGTCTCGCTCGCCCGGAACACCGGACAGACCGCGGCGATCGACGCCGGCTTCCGGCACGCTCGCGGCGAGCTCCTGGTGATGATGGACGGCGACCTCCAGGTCGATCCCGCCGACATTCCCGCGATGATCGCCGCCGCCGCCGATCACGACCTCGTCCACGGCTGGCGCTGGCAGCGGCACGACACCGCCTTCAAGCGCATCCAGACCCGCATCGCCAACGCCATCCGCAATCGTCTCACCGGCGAGAGCGTCCACGACACCGGTTGTCCGCTGAAGGTCTTTCGCCGCGAGGTCGTGGCGAGCCTGAAGCTCCGCACCGGCCTGCACCGCTTCTTCGTCACCCTGGCGAAGATGGAGGGCTTCCGGACCCTCGAGATGAAGGTGAACCACCGGCCCAGACAGGCGGGTCGGAGCAAGTACGGCATGTGGAACCGGGCCTTCCGCGGCCTGCGCGACCTCTTCGCCGTGCGCTGGATGCAGTCGAGGCACTACCGGCTCGACTGCCGCGAAGTCACCACCGGGGAAGGACTTCCGGGCCGGAGCGCCGACCCGGCGGGCGAGCGGGACGAGGCCGCGGCGAGCTGAATAAAAGCGGGAGGGCAGCGGTTGAGTCCCGTCCGTGGGACCGTTATCTTCCGCACGCGAAACGCACCCGTAGCTCAACTGGATAGAGTACCTGGCTACGAACCAGGCGGTTCCAGGTTCGAATCCTGGCGGGTGTACTGAAGAGGGCCTCGTGATCACTCACGAGGCCCTTTTTTCGTGCCCGACGGAGCGGATCCCCCTGAAGCGCCGCGCTGGCTTGCTGCCCGAGCGGACTCGAGGAGCGCCGCTCTGACAGAGCGGCATTCGAAGATCGATCACGTTCGTCGGCATCTCGGTCCCGAAGCGAGCCCCTTCGGGCGCTGCGATGCCGGCCTGTCGGGCCGGCGCTCCTTAATCGGAGAGCAAGCTCTCCGAAACGGCCGAGCGAGCTCGGCGCTCCATCGCGTGGCGCAGGCCGTGCTTCTAAAAGCTCGGTTGTCTCGGTCAGTTGCTGCGAACGGCACGGCGGATGTGCCGGTCAATCCTGGGAGCGAGCCGCGCCATGGAGCGCCGAACGCCGGTCCGGCATCTCGAGGAATGGTCGCCGTCGGGAGGCCTGCCAATCCGGCGCGGTTCAGCGCACGAGGAGTTCGACCGCGTTCGAGAGGGCGAACCAGGAGCCGTTCGACGTGCCGAAGACCGACTGGAAGGCGCCGTTCGAGCCCGGCGGGAGCTGCGGCGTGACGGTCGTGAGGAAGAGCTTGCCGTTGATGTCGGTGTGGCAGAGGTAGTCGACGGGCCGGACGGGGTTCAGGCCGTCGGCGACGATCCAGATGTTGGCGGGAAGGCCGGTCATCGGGTCGAAGCCGGAGCCGACGTCGCAGAGGCCGATCGCGCCGTAGTCGATGCTGCTCGGGTTGAGCGCGCCCCAGAAGAGCGCGACCCACTGGCTGGGCTCGCCCTCGAAGCGGAAATCGATCAGCTCACCCACATTCGTCTGGGCGAAGTAGGGCCCGGGGTCGCCGGAGCGCGGCCGGTCGTGCCCGACGCCGAAGCTGTGATTGATCTCCATCGTCGCGAGCCCCGCCTGCGGCGCCTGGCCCGTGCCCTGCACCGCGAGGTCGACGATGCCGAGATCATCGATCAGGATGCTTCCGGAAGCGATTCCCATCACGAACTGAAGCCTCAGCACGAGCCGGATACGAGACCCGGAAAACGAGCTGAGGTTCGCCGTGATGAGCGTCCAGTTCAGGTTGGCCGAGCTGCTCGCGTAGATGGCGACGTCAGGCGTGAGCAGCCCGTTCCCCTGGTCGATGACGTCGACGGAGAGTGTCAACGAGGTGTTGGTCTGGAGCTTCGCCCAGAAGCCGAATTCCGGATTGATCGTTCCGCCGAGATCGATGCAGGGCAGCGCGAGGGTCTTGACGGTCCCGGGGCTGGGTGTCGCCCAGATGATGCTGCCGGAATAGGGCGTGACTCCTTCGCTGTGGTCGTACTCGAAAGCCGGTTCGCGTTGCCACGCGAACCGGTCGGGAACGCCGTTTCGGGCCGACTCGTAGCCCGCCGCATGCTCGAACAGGGAATAGCCGCCCGTCAGGAGTGCCTGCGCCTGGATCTCGTCGACCCAGGGTGCAGCCTCGATGAAGCCCGGACCGCCGTCGCGAAGCCGGAATCGCCCCGGCGCGGCGACCGCGAACGAGCCGACCGGGAATGGCGCGGAACAGCTGACGACGATCTCGTGTTCCTCCGGACCGGAGAGGTCGGCCGGCATCGAGAATGCGTGGATCGCCGTGCCGCGGAAGCCCATCGCCTGTGCGAGCGGCACGGTCTCCGTGACCGGCACGCCGCCGTCGATCGCGTAGCTCCAGGTGATCGGAGTGCCCGCGGGAATCGTGGCCGAACCGAAGCTCGTGACCTCGGCAACGATGGTCTCAGCCGGGCCGAGAGGCAGGCAGGCGCTCGAGGGCGGCGGGCTCGGAAGGCTCATGCAGCGAAGGTCAACCGGCCTGGGTTGGGGCGTCATGTTGAAGCCGGCGGCGATCTCCGCCGTTGAGCGCTTCCAGGACCAGATGCGGAGATCGTCGATCATTCCACTGAACGAACCCTGATGGTCGCCGATGATGAGCTGGTTCTTCACGTAGAGGACCAGATCCTCGCCGGCGACGAGCGTCGTCTTCAACGTGCCGTTCTCATAGCCCCTGAGGGTCCGGGTCGAAGCCTCGTAGGTCGCGGCCAGGTGAGACCAGGCCCCTTGCGTCTGCCAGGGGAAGCTGAGGACCGTGGGGTTCGACGTGCTGCCGAACCAGAAGCCGGCCGACCGCCCCCCGGCCCAGAGATTCCCGTAGCTCGCTCCGAAGGACGACCCCGTCAGCAATCTCTCACCCCAGTTCACCATGTATCCGCCGGGACGACCGTTGGCGACCCAGAGCTCGATCGTCCAGTCTTCCGTGAGTGCGAACGTGGTCTCGAGCTGATGATGACCGTTGCTGAGCGTCAGGCCGTTCCCGATCTTTCCGGGGGCGTAGTACATCGGCGGACCGGAAGTCGGAAACGCTGCGGCGATGCCGGGGACGGCCTCGTTCGTCGAGGGCTGGCCGCTCTCGAAGGGAAGGTAGATGACGTCGGGCAGCTGGGCCGCGACGATGCCGCCGCAGAGAAGGAAGACCGCCGTCAGGATCGAGAACCGTGCGAACATCCGATCGCCTCCGCCTGAAGGACGGATCCAGCTTGCCGGGCGGAAGGGCGGATGTCACGGCCGATCTGCCCCGGCAGGACGACCAGGGAATCACCGGACGACCTCTGCCGGCCCGGCATCTCGGCGCAGGAAGAAGCCGGTCGGGCGACCGGCGCTCCTTGATCGGAGAGCAAGCTCTCCGAAACGGCCGAGCGAGCTCCTGCCTTTGCACTTGAGTCTCCTGGAGCCTTGAAGCGGCTACAAGGGCTGGTTTCGGCCGTGACCGGGCAACCGCCAACGACCTGAGTCGAGCCGACGTAGCGTGCCTGGACCTTCCTGCCGGGGCGCCCTTCGACTCGCGTAGGAGCAGATCGGTCCCGCGCCCCGGC
>JBFIHP010000409.1:0-3919 GCA_041601735.1 Planctomycetota bacterium
CTGGATCGCGCGAGACTCAGGCCTCGCCGAGCGTCGACAGGATGCCGGCGCGCTCGAGGAGCCGCGCGATCCGCTCCTTGTGGGGCAGGTCGCTGGCGGAGACCTCCTCGGCCAGACGACGCCGCTCGGTCTCGAGGCGCAGGTAGTCGAGCGCCAGCTTGGCGAGGGCCTGCTCGGACATCGTCTCGAGGAATTCGAAGCCCTCGCGGTAGACCAGGCGCGCGGCCATGGACTTCGCCATGATCCACTCGAGGTAGTTGCGCGGGGTCTTCTTCCAGAGCCGGTCGCCGGCTTTCTCGACCAGGACGGCCGGGAGGTGTTCGATGACCAGGCGATGGATGAGATCCTCGTCCTGCTCCTCGAGCTGCGCGATCGTGCCGTGGATGGCGTCGGCGGTCCGGATGACGACGCGGGACAGGCGGATCGAGAGCTCGTAGAGCGGCGTCTCCGGCTGGTGCCGATGCATCCGCATGAGGAGTTCTGCCTCCCGCCGCGCCAGGGCACGCAGCTTGTGCAGCACCTGCTCGACGAAGACGTCCTTGATCTCCAGGAACTCATCGACCTCGAGCATCATGCAGGCGGCGATCTCGAAGGAGGAGGTGATGACGCCGCACTTGTTGGCCGAGCTGTCCTTGATGATGACGACGCCGTGCTCGCCCAGGCGCAGCCTGGCCTCCGTGGTCAGGAAGAGATTGGCACCCTCGACGATGATCTTGCTGGCCGGCTTGCCCTCGGCGTCGAGGAACTCGCGCCAGTTGTTGCCGTGAATGGTCGCCGGGCGGCCGCCGGCCGGCACGAAGGCGTCGCTCTTGATGCGGTTGTGCATCGTGTTGCGGAGCTGCGCACCCTGGGGTTCGTCCACCGTGACGACGCGTCCCTTGGCCGAGAGCTTCGATCGATCGAAGGAGGCGATCGGCAGACCCTCGCGGAAGAGCCGCAGAAGCTCCTGGTGATCGAGTCCCTCCGGGTCCTCGCCGCAGCCCGAGCCGTCGGCGATCGCGACGATGACCGCGTTGGCCCCGTAGTCTCGATCGAGGATGCGGATCTCGTTGCCGGCGACGTCGCCGTCGGGACCGCCGGTGATCTTGATCGTGAAGCGCTGCTTGTCGGGGGCGATCCCCTGGGAGCGCAGCGCCGTGTCGAGGAAGACGGTGACGCCCTCGCTCGTGACGCCGTAGGTCTTGTGGTTGATGCCGGCCCCGGGCTTCGAACTCATGAAGGCGGTCGCGCAGGGATAGCCGCGGCGCTGGGCGTGATCGACGATCCACTCGATCATGTCGGGCGAGATGTTCTCGTCCGGGCCGAGGTAGAGGAGCTCCGACTTGCCGAAGTGATCGATCACCTTGTCGCGGGTCTCGGTCACGAGGAGATCGAGGAGCCCGTCGACGAAGGCCTTCACGCAGCGATCGACCGGGGTGTCGGGTTCGAGCAGGACCACCGCCTTGGCGCCGCCCTCGGGGATGTCCTTGTTCTTCAGCTGCTGGGCGTAGGCCAGGCCGTAGACCTCGTCGTAGAGGCGGTCTACCTCGCGGGCGTGCTGATCCCAGCCGATCGTCCTCACGGCGCGAACGCCGCCGCGCGCGATGTCGCGGAATCGGACGTGGAAGCCGTTGAAGGAGCGGCCGTGGACGAAGAAGACGCCGTAGGGCAGCTCGGGCCGCTCGTCGCTCGCGAGCAGGCTGGGTTCGATGCGCATCGCCAGGCTGAAGCGGGTGCGCAGGAAGACGTTGGTGCGCAGGACGCCGCCCAGGATGTCGAGCATCGTGTGGAGGATCATCCGTCCGCCCTCGAGATCGACCTCGCGATCGATCCGTCCCCTGAGGCCGGTGACGGCGGCGTTGAACTCCGAGTCGCTGAGCGGGCGCTGGGGATTGAAGCGCAGCAGGAAGAGGTCGACGATCTCGGAGGTGTGCCCGAAGTTACGCTCTGCGTGCTTGAGGATGCGGTCCCGGTCGAAGGCGCTCGGGTTCTTCTTGATCAGGATCTGATGCGCGAGGTGGCAGAGGCTCATGACGACCTCGGCCCTGGTGAGGCTCAGGCCCTCGTGGCGGTAGGCGAGCTGAAGGGTGTTCGTGTCGATCCACTTGACCCGATTGAGGTCCTTCATCAGCGAGATCCACAGCTCGCTGTGCCGGTCGATCGGCTTGCCGTCCGGCCCCTGGCAGACGAAGCTCATCATGTAGATCGTGCCGTGGGGCGCGTCGTCGACGGCGTCCATGTAGGCGCGATCGACGATGATCCCCGAGCGACCGAGGCGACCCGAGATCCGCTTGAACATGCGGTTCGGGTGGGCGTTGGCGACCGCGACGACGATGCGGCTGAGTCCCGGCTCCATCTCGTCCTCGAGGAAGACGGCAGCCTTCTCCGTTCCGCTCACCTGCTGGAAGTAGCGCCACTGCGCCGCGAAGCGGAGCGGCGTGAGCGTCTCGACGTAATCGGCGGAGCAGCGGGCGAGGTGCCGATCGACCTCGCCGGCGGCTATCTCGGGGTGATGGGCGGCGACGTACTCGCGGATGCGGTCGGCCTTGTCCTTCGCCGCCGCTTCCTGGGCGTCGAAGGGCTTGGACTCGCCGAAGGAGAAGGTCACGATGAGAAGATCACCGTCCTTCGCGGCGTGGATCTTGGCCGAGCGCAAGGGCATGTCGTCGGGGAGGGCGTTGACGTGTTCGGCCAGGACGCCGGGATAGTTGCGCGGCGCCATGAAGGTCCATTGACCCTGGGCGTCGTCGCGCAGCACGAGTTCGACCGGCCGGTTCGAGGCGCGGGCGGCGATGATGCCCCGGATGTGATTGAGACGTTCCTGGGGCTCCGTGTCCTGGAAGTACATGACAGGCATGCTGTCGATGAACCAGGGGACGACCTCCGCGGCGGTGGCGCGGAGGCTCTTGGTGAGTTCGTCGATGACGACCGAGACGTCGGCGGGTTTGGACATGGCTCGTGGGCGGTCCTTATGCTGGATTGCTCCTTGATAGCGGGATTCGCGCCGCGTTCAATGCCCGAGAGCCTCGATTAGCCCTCTCCGGGCCCACCAGGGCCGGATTCCGCCAAAAGACGGTCGCGCGGGACGGCGTCGGGCCGATCCCTTATCCTCCCCGCATGAAAGTGGTCACCTGGAATCTGAACTCGATCCGCGCCCGGCTGGGCAGGCTCGAGGCCTGGCTCGAAACCCACGGCCCGGACGTCGTCTGCCTTCAGGAGTTGAAGGTCGTCGAGGCCGATTTCCCCTTCGCCGCACTGGAAGCCCTCGGCTACCGCGCCGCGGCCTTCGGTCAGAAGACCTACAACGGGGTGGCGATCCTCGCCCGCGGCGAGATCGAGGACGAGCGGCGCGGCTTCGATGACGACGTCGTCGATCCCCAGGCTCGGCTGATCTCGGCGCGCATCGGCGGCGTCCGCGTCATCTCGGCCTACTTCCCGAACGGCAAGAGCCTCGACTCCGACAAGTACCCCTACAAGCTGGAGTGGATGCGCCGACTCCGGAGCTACCTCGAGCGCCACCACGATCCGGCCGAGGACCTGATCCTCGCCGGCGACTACAACGTCGCGCTCGACGACCGCGACCTGAAGGAGGACCACTGGAAGGGCGGAGTCCTCTACAACGACGAGGTCCAGGCCGGAGTCAGGGGGCTCCTCGACTGGGGGCTCGAGGACGGCTTCCGTCTCATCCACGAGGACGGCGGTCACTTCAGCTGGTGGGATTACCGCAATCTCGGCTTCCCGAAGAACGACGGCCTGCGCATCGACCACCTCTTCGTAACCCGCAGCCTGGCGGCTCGGGTGACGGACGCCTGGATCGATCGCGACCAGCGCAAGAAAAGCGCCTGCCCCGATGGATCGACGGCCTCCGACCACGCCCCGGTCGTGCTCGAGATCGCGGAGAGCTGAATGGCCGAGAGCTTCGCCCGCATCCTCGGCGACC
>JBFIHP010000410.1:0-3914 GCA_041601735.1 Planctomycetota bacterium
CGCGAGCCGGTCCGCGATTTGCGCGTCCTCGGTTGACGAGATCGACCGCTGGTCCACTCGGACTCGAGTCCGAAGACGGAGGTCCGTCATGAGCCTGCAAACCCCCTCGCCGCCGGCCGACGCCGGTGCCGCGGCCGACGAGACCGCTCTCGCCGGTTGGAGGGCCGTCGTCGAGGAATGCAAGAAACCGCATGCCGGCCGGGCGAGCTGGCAGCTCCTCGACACCGTCGGCTCCTACGTCCTGATCTGGTACCTGATGTACCTGAGCCTCGCCGTCTCCTGGTGGCTCACCCTGCCGCTGGCCGTCGTCGCCGGCGGCCTGCTGGTGCGCACCTTCATCATCTTCCACGACTGCGGCCACGGCTCCTTCTTCGCCTCCCGTCGCGCCAACGACTTCTGGGGCTTCGTCACCGGGTTGCTCACCTTCACGCCCTATTACAACTGGCGCGGCGAGCATGCGGTCCACCACGGCTCGACGGGCGACCTGGATCGACGCGGGGTCGGTGACATCTGGACCATGACCGTGGAGGAGTACCTCGCGGCCTCGCGGCTCAAACGCTTCTCGTATCGCCTCGCTCGCAATCCCTTCGTGCTCTTCGTGATCGCCCCGATGGTGCTCTTCCTCTTCATCCAGCGCATTCCCGCCGGGGGCGCGAAGCCGCGCGACGTCCGCTCGGTCTGGGGCATGAATCTCGCCCTGCTCGCGATGGCCGCGGGCCTGGCCCGGATCTACGGCCTGCTCCCCTACCTCGTGATCCAGTTCACCGTCCTGATGGTGGCCGGCTCGGTGGGTATCTGGCTCTTCTATCTGCAGCACCAGTTCGAGGACGTCTACTGGGAGCGCGGACCGGACTGGGACTACGACGCCGCCGCCCTCCGGGGGAGCTCATACCTGAAGCTGCCGAGGATCCTGCAGTGGTTCTCGGGGAACATCGGTTTCCACCACATCCACCACCTGAGTCCGCGCATCCCGAACTACAACCTCAAGCGCTGCCACCTCTCCGATCCGCTCTTCCGAAACGTGAAACCGATGACCCTGATGGGCAGCCTGCGCTCGCTGGCACTCCGGCTCTGGGACGAGTCGTCTCGCCGACTGGTGAGCTTCCGGCAGCTGCGCGAGCTGCGCAAGGCGCGGCGCAACGACGAGAAGGGGCGGGAACCCGAAGGTCCCCGCCCCGGACAAGGCGCGTCTCGCTGAGGAGTCGAGCGCTACTTGGCGAGCGAGTCGCGGATCTCGGTCAGCAGCTTGACCTCGGCGCTCGGCTCCTTGGGCGCGGCCGGCTTGGCCTCTTCCTTCTTCTTCAGGCTGTTGATGCCCTTCACCAGCAGGAAGACGCAGAACGCGATGATGGTGAAGTCCACCATGGTCTGGATGAAGTTGCCGTAGGCGATGACCGGGACGCCGGCGGCCTTGAGCTCGGCGAGCGACATCGCGACCTCCTGGCCGGTCTCCGTCAGCTTCGTGACCTTTTGACCGTCCTTGGGAAGGGTGAAGAGGAGATTGGTGAAGTCGACGCCGCCGAGAAGCTTCCCGATCGGCGGCATGATCAGGTCGTTGACGACCGAGCTGACGACCTTGCCGAAGGCGGCGCCGACGATGATGCCGACGGCCATGTCGATGGCATTGCCCTTGACCGCGAAGTCCTTGAATTCCTTCATCATACCCATCGCAACGATACTCCTGTCTTGGTGAGGGCCGCAACGCAACGAACAGGATCGCCGGAGGCAGATCGAGGCAGTCGCGTACTGCCGAAATGGTCAGTTGATCGACAAATCGAAGATCATCCGGAAACCGGCCGCAGTGACTGACTCCGGCCCTCGCATCGAGCCGACCCCCTTCGGAAGGAGGTCGAGATCGAGCCGAGTGGCGGTGCCGGGCACCAGTTCGCGAATTTCGGATGTGGTAACAGTCTCCCTGTACGCAGGGAGGCCGTCACTGTAAGGGATTCAACGCGATTATGAGGCGTTTCGTGATGCGCTCGGCCGGGACGTAGCCGAAGATCCGGCTGTCCGGGATGAGGACGTCGGCCGCGAAGTTGCGGTCTCCGTTGAGGATGAGGAAATGCGACTCCGGGATCACGCCCGATCGGAGCCTGTGCCCCGGAGGCAGCGGAAGCTGCTCCCGGCGGTCGCCGACCGTCAGGATTCCGGCTCCGGGCCGGGTCTCCTCCACGATGACCGCCTCGCGGGGGAGGCCCGCGATCACGCCGTAGCACCAGCCGTCGTCGTGGCCCGGCGCCCGATAGAGGACCACGTTGCCGACCTGCACGTCGTCGGCGTCGAAGCCCGTCGAGACGACGCTCGAACCCGCCCTCATGTGCTGCGGGGCGAGGTGATCGTAGTCGGCCGGAATCGTGTCGATGTCGTACTTCAGGCAGAAGAAGGCGATGCCCCCGAGCACGCCGAGCCAGACGAGGCGACGCACCGTGCGCAGGATGCGGCGCTGCTTGTCGCGAATCGTCAGGCTCTCGCTCATGCTCTCTCCTCCCAGGCCGACCTCAGGGCGCGCGCCGCCCCCTCGGGATCGTCCGTCATCAGCGCCCGGATGACCGCGATTCCGGCGGCGCCGGCGCGACGCAGCTCGGCCGCCCGCTCCGCCACGATTCCACCGACGGCCACGATGGGCAAGTCGAGGCGCTTCGCCAGGCTGGCGAACTCGGGGATGCCCCGGGTGGCGACGAGCCCCGCCTTCGAGGGCGTATCGAAGACCGGGCCGAAGACGAGGTAGTCGATGCCCGCGGCCGCGGCCGCAACGGCCTCCTCCTCGGCATGCACGCTGCGACCGAAGAGGACCTCCGGCGCGACCTCGCGCCGGGCGGTCGCGAGATCGGGCGATCGCCAGGTCAGATGAACGACGCGCGCGCCGATGGGTTCGGTCAGATGGACGCGTTCGTTCAGGATGAACCGGAGACCGAGGCGATCGCAGCGAGCTCTCAGGTCGCGACCGAGGGCGACGAAGTCCTCGTCGGAGAGGCTCTTCTCGCGGAACATGAAGGCGGTGACCCCGCCCGCAGCGAAGGCTTCGAGGTCGGCGACGAGCCGCTCGCGACGCGCCGGGTCGTCGGAGCTGATCGCGACGAGCCCGAGATCGAGGTCCTCCCGCATCATACGCCCCAGCGGGGCCGCGCGAGCGCGGCGACGAGCAGCGCACGGTAGAACTCGCCCGGGTCACGACCGGCCGCGGCCAGGGCCTTGGGGAAGATCGAGGCCGCCGTGAGACCGGGAATCGTGTTGGTCTCGAGGATGACCGGGCCGTCCGGGCCGACCATGAAATCGGTGCGGGTCATGCCTCGCGCGCCGATCAGACGATGCACCGCCGTCGCGAGCGCGGTCACCCGCCCGGCGAGTTCGGTCGAGATCTCCGCCGGACAGATCTCGTCGGCGCCGCCTTCGTCGTACTTCGAGGCCAGATCGAAGAAGGAGCCCTTCTTCGGCCTGATCTCGACCACGGGAAGGGCCTCGATGGCGCCGTCGGCGTCGCCGCAGAGGGGAACGGTGAGTTCGCGGCCCTCGATCCGGGCCTCCCAGAGAAGGTGATCGTCGGCCGCGAAGGCCTCGCGCAGCGCGGCCCGGGCCTCGTCCGGCGAGGTCACCAGGCTCACGCCGAAGCTGGATCCCGCGGCGGCCACCTTGATGAAGCCCGGAATCAGCTCGCGCCGGGTCGCCTCGGCGAGGACGGCCCCGGGATCGCTCCGCCAGCTCCGGCGGTCGCAGCTCAGATGGCGCGGCGTCGGCAGGCCCGCCTCGAGGACGAGCGCCTTGAAGATCAGCTTGTTCATCGCGACGGCGCTCGCCTCGCAGCCGGCGCCGGTGTAGGGCATCCCGGCCCAGTCGAGGAAGCCCTGGATTGTCCCGTCCTCGCCGCCCCGACCGTGCAGGGCCAGGAAGACGGCCTCGACGCCGGCCTCGCGCAG
>JBFIHP010000411.1:0-3901 GCA_041601735.1 Planctomycetota bacterium
CTACCTGCGCGAGCAGGGCGAGGAATGGCTCCGGATGCAGATCGAGGGCGATCGCGGGCGGCATCCGGTCTGGGCGATCGAGGCCGAGGGGGCCTTCGCCGGCATGACGAATCTCATCATCGATCTCGAGGTCGGAGAGGCCGAACTGGGCATCAGCCTGAAGCCGTCCAGCTGGGGCCGGGGCCTCGCCCGGGAGGTCCTCGCTGCCCTCATGGCGACGACCTTCGAGCATCTCGATACGGTCACCGTCCTGCGTGCCTGGGCCGATCGCCGCAACGAGCGATCGCGTCGCCTCCTCGATCGCCTCGGCTTCCGCTTCGACGGCATCGTCGAGGGGCGCCGCGAGGTCCGCGGCGAGTCGATCGACGACGCCGGCTACCACCTCGATCGCCCCTGACCCGACACGCTGCGCGGCGGTCCCGTCGGAGCCTCCCTTCATCCGGCGGCCGCCACCCCGGTGGTCAGCGGGGGAGGCTGCGCAGGGACACGGCCTCGGTGCCGCCTTCGATCAGGGCCCGGACCTCCGGGGTGATGGACCGGAGACCGTCCAGACTGAGGAACTTCCGCTCCCAGGTCGCGATGACGCGAGCCGTGTCGAGGTCGATCTCGGTCAGGCCGTCGAGAGCGAGGTAGGGATTGTCGAGCGCGCCGAGGGCACGCGCCGCCTCGGGGCTCAGCCGCTGCAGGCCCGAGAGGTCGAGGCCCCAGCCGCGGCAGGCCGCGAGCGCGACGAGGACGGGCGGCTCGATCTCGCGGAGACCACGCAGGGAGAGAAAGACCTGTTCGCCCCAACCCTCCCAGGCGGCCAGGGCCCCCGCGAGGGGGAGCTCCAGTCGGGTCAGGCCCCTGAGGTGCAGCGCCTGCGGCGTCCCGGCCAGGACGCGGGCGAGCTCCGGTTCGATCCGGTCCAGGCCGCCGAGCGACAGGACCGCCGGAGCGTAGGCGACGAGGGCGCGCGCGGCGGCCGGATCGAGGCGGACGAGACCGTCGAGGTAGAGCTCCTTGCCGGGGCCGCGGCCGACTTCATGCGGATGCCGCGCGAGCACCGCGGTGAGCGCGGCATCGAGTTGCTCGAGGTCGGGCAGGAAGACGCGACCCGCGCGCATCGCCAGGATGCTCTCCAGCTCCTCCGGGCGGAGTTCGCTGAGGCCGTGCAGGAAGAGCGGTCGGTCCTGCGAGTCCGGGTCCTCGATCGAACGCTCGAGCCAGAGCAGGGGGCCCCAGTCCATGACCGGGTCGAAGCCGCTCAGCTCGCGCGGGCTCGATCGCTCCAGGTTGCGCCGCGAGTGGGCGAGGAGATCCTCGACCGTCCGCGGCGCGGAACCGGCGCAGCCCGCGAGCAGCAGGGCCGAGAGCAGCAGGACAGGGGGGCGCATCGTCATCGGAACTCCCTTCAATCGTCGAGACCCCTGAGGATCGTCGCCATCTTCAACTCGAGGTTGCCGAAGCGCTCGGCGAAGGAGGCGGCCCGGACCCGCCGGACCACATCGAAGGCCTCCGACCTGCGGCCCAGACGGACCTGGCAGCGCAGCTCGCCCAGCAGACCGGCGGGGTCCTCGGGCCGGACGCCGCCGACTCGCGCCCAGAAGCGCAGGGCCTCCTCGATCCGTCCGTCTTGCTCGGCGAGACCCGCGAAGAGCGCGAGACCCTCGGACTCCAGCGGCGAGTGCTCGACCAGGTTCGTGATCGCGCGGCGGGAATTCGCCGCGTCGCCGCGCTCCTTCAGGCGCTCTCCCAGGCGTTGCCAGAGCGCGAATTCGTGGGGCCGTGAGCGTGCCAGCTCCAACAGCTCGCGATCGCCCTCCGCCGCGCGACCGCACTGATCGAGCGAGCCGATCAGCAGTTCGCGCCAGTCCTCGCGCTCGGGCGAGACCTCGAGCGCCGGCCTGAGCTGCCGGATCGCGTCCTCGTGCCGTCCGGCGGTCACGAGCACCTGCGCCGCGGCCGCCCGGAGGATCGGGTTCTCCTGCCCGCTCTCTTCGAGTTCGGCCTCGAAGCGCGCAAGCCAGCCGTCGAGGTCCGGGAGCTTGCTGATGAGTTCGCGGAGCTGCGCCAGGCACCTCGCGCGTTCCGACGAGCGAGCCGGCCAGAGCACGACGGCGCTGCAGGCCTCCTCGACCGCCTCGTCGACCCGGCCGAGCCGGATGAAGCTCTCGGAGAGATGGGCCCGGGTCTCCCAGTCCGTCGAGCGATTGCCTCCGTCTCGGGCGAGCAGACGGATGAGATCCTTGTGCAGACGGACCGACTGCTCGTCGGACTGCACCCGCCAGGCGAGGCTCGCGACGGTCTGCAGCAGACCGGCCTGCCGATCCCTCTCCGGCAGGAAGCGCTTCTCGACCTCGAGGGCGCGGGCCATCGCCTCGTCGCGGCGGTCGAGATCGAAGAGAATCTCGGCACGGGCGATCTGGAAGCCGATGAGGTCCGTGCGCATCGCGACGAGGCGCTCGGCCGCGCCCAGCGCCGCCTCCAGCTGTTTCGCCGCCCGCTGGTGATCGAGGAGCTCGGTCAGTCCTTCGAGGTCGAGCGGCCGACGACGGTCGAAGGCGGCGAGGAAGTCGGCGGCGGCCCCGGTCTCGTGGAGATCGTGGCGCAGGTAGGAGGCGATCGAGCGTGCCAGACGATCGTCTTCGGGGCGCCGCTCGAGCACCTCACGCGCCTCTCGCGCGAATCGTCCGAGGCTGCCGGACCAGAAGTGGACCCCGCGCTGCGAATAGAGCGCGCGGTCGTAGCTCACGCCGCTCTCGAGATCGGCGGCGAGTTCGGCGAGGAGGTAGCGCTCGAGTTCCTGCCGCATGGCCGGATCCGCGGCCGCCGAGTTGCCGCGCAGGATCTCGGCCAGCAGATGCGCGGTGTGTTCCCAGAGCGGCAGGTGCAGGGCCTCTCGGTGCTCGGGGTCGTTCTGCAACCGGTCCAAGAGGAAGCGGAGCGCGCGACGATCGCCGCGATGCTCGCGCAGGGCGTGAGCCATGACCTGGACCAGGCCGCCCGCATTCTCGTGGTGGTGGCGGTCGAGCAGCTTCGCGAAGCCCGCCGCCAGCGCCTCGAGGTCGGCATCGACCAGCTCGTCGTCATCGCGCGCGGTCTCGCGCCAGACATCGCGCAGCGCGCCGAGGAGGGCCGCGGTCCGGAAGGGATCGACCTCGTCCCCGAGGAGCGCGAGGCATTCCTCGCGCACCCTCGCGTAGGTGCCGCGCTCGATCCTCGCGAGGGCCTCGAGCGCGTCCAGGAGCTTGAGCCGCAGCCAGTGGCTGCGATCGGGCTCGTAGTCCAGGGCCAGCTGGTCCCGCCAGAAGCCCTCGGCGACCGCGGCCTCGCCGAGCGCGATCAGCTGCCTTGCGTATTCGGCCTGGGCCGGGCGGGTCCAGTCGGGCAGCCGACCTCCCCGGGGCGTGGCCATCTCGTCGAGCGCCGCGCGCCGAAGGCCCGCGCTCTCGCTTCGTGCAGCGTTCTCCCAGAGGAGCCCGGCGCGCGCGTTCGCGATCTGAAAGCGCTCCTCGGTCCCGGGCGTCGCAGCCTTGTGCAGTCTCGCCATCTGCTCGAGCGCGACGCGGCGGATCTCGGCGTCCTCGATCGTACCGCGCAGATGCAGCGAGTCGGCATGCCGGGCGCGCTCGAGGCGACCGAAGCCCTCGGGCCAGGACGCGCGCAGCGCCTCGAGCGTGCGCTCGCGCCAGGCCTCGGCGCCCTGCATCTGCGCCAGGGCGCGCTCGCAGACGTGCAGACGGAGGAGGCGCAGGGCGCGGGCCTTGCGCGGGTGATCGGCGCTCGCGATCCCGGCCGCGAGGGCACGGTCCATGTGGTCGAGCGCGGCCTCCTCGTGGATGTCCTCGACCAGGAGCCGGATCGAGCGCAGGAAGTCGTGGATGCCCTGCGAGGACTGCCGGGGCAGGGCCGCGGCGAG
>JBFIHP010000412.1:0-3900 GCA_041601735.1 Planctomycetota bacterium
CCTCTCCGACGGCGAGCGGCGCGCCGACGAGGACAACCTGGGCGGCTACTTCGAGCTCGAGGCGGTGAAACGGACCGAGGAGGACCGGGCCTGGCTCGACGAGGCCCCCGGCAAGGTCGTGAAGGTCATCCACCACTTCCTCGAGTTCCTGCCCGACGACCGTCGCTACCGGGTCCTCTTCATGCGGAGGCAGCTCGCCGAGGTGATCGCCTCGCAGCGCGCGATGCTGAGCCGCCGCGGCACCGACCAGGAGGCCGTGACCGACCGGCAGATGACCGTGATCCTCAGGCAGGAACTGCTCCGCGTCATGCACCGGCTGAAGGACCGGCCGAACTTCGCCGTCCACTACGTCGACTACAACCGCCTCATGCGTGAGCCCGGTCCGATGATCGCCGAGATCGCCGCGTTTCTCGGCGACGGCCTCGACTTCGGCCGCATGCGCGAGGTCATCGACCCCGAGCACTACCGGCAGCGCAGCCGGGTCACCTCGCCGTTCCGGAGGCGCTCCTGAGGGCGCCGCGCAGCGCCTCGAGCCGCGACCGGTAGGCCTCGTCTTCGATCAGGTCTTCGCGAGCCCAGGGGTCGCGCTCGAGATCGTAGAGCTCGTCGGGGCGGGACGGATCGTCGATTTCGATCAGCTGCAGACCGCCGTCGATGATCGTCCGGATGTCTCCGGTGGCGTTCGGCGTCCGGCGGTCGAGGTGCAGCCCCTTGGCGAGATGCGCGCGAACGGGGCCCGGCCCGGCGGCCGGGTCGCTCGCGACGAGGGGGAGCCGCGCGCCCGGAAAGCTCGCCGGGACGGGATCGCCGGGCAGGAGCAGCTCGAGGCAACTGCGACCGAGATCGCGCAGCGAGACCTCGGTCGCGAGCCGCCGTCCCGCGGGAACCAGTCCCGGCGCCACGACGACGAGGGGCACGTGCAGGGTCTCGACGTAGAGGCTGTTGCCGTGCCCGGCGGGTCGGTGCTCGAAGAAGGTCTCGCCGTGATCCGAGGTGACGACGACGAGGCTTCTCGCGAGCAGACCGCGATCCTCGAGGGCCCTGAAGAGACGGCCCAGCTCCCGGTCGGCGTAGCGGATCGCGCCGTCGTAGCGGTCGCGGGAACGCAGGAGCCGGTCGAGTTCGCCTCCGGCGACGGCTGCCTCGGTCGGCCGCTCCCTCTTCTCGCGACGGTGATCGAAGTGGCCGTCGAAGGGCTCGGGCGTGGCGTAGGGCTGGTGGTAGTCGAAGTAGTTCAGGAAGAGGAAGAAGGGACGCTCGCCCTCGCGACCGTCGAGCCAGGCGATCGCGTCGTCGGTCAGCCGGCCGGCGTTCTTGCGATCGGCGTAGACGATGTTCGGGCGCCGGCGCAGGCGGCTCCAGTTCGAGTCGATGGCGCGGCCGAGGGCCGAGCTCATCAGGATCGTCTCGAGACCGAGACGGTGATCCTCGTAGTGGTCGAAGCCCCGGGCCAGCCCGGACCTTTTCGTGCAGTACTCGAGGTTCGCGACGAGAC
Organism: Planctomycetota bacterium; assembly: GCA_041601735.1. Lineage (GTDB taxonomy): Bacteria > Planctomycetota > DRQF01 > JACKGY01. Next base: position 1,496 of record JBFIHP010000412.1, read on the forward strand.
CGGCGGTGTCGTAGCCCCGATCGCGCAGAATCTCGGCGATCGTGGGCGGGCCCGCGCGGAGAGGCCGGACCCAACCGGCTCCGGTCTCCTCGGGCCGGAGCCCGGTGAAGAGGCTGGCGTGACTGGGCAGGGTCCAGGACGAGGGGGCATAGGCGCGGTCGAAGACCGTGCCGCGCTCGGCGAAGCGATCGAGTTCCGGCGTCGTCTCGCGATCGAATCCGTGCAGGCTCGTGTCGGCGGCGCGGAGGGTGTCGAGGGTGATGAGGATCAGGTTGCGGGCACCGGCCCTCGGCGCCCCGAGTTCGCGGCGCGGATAATCGTTCGTGGTCGCCTCGAGGGCCGCGAGCGCGATCACGGCGGCGACGATGAGCGCCGGCAGGACCAGGCCGGCACGGGGAACCCGACGTCGGAGGATCTCCCAGCCGCGCATCGCCGTCACCGCGAGTCCGAGGGCGAGGATCAGCGTCGCCGGAGCCGCGATGCGCGGGAGGAGCAGCAGGCAGAGATCGACGAAGAGGGGCCAGAGCAGGAGCGTCAGGACGCGCCGCCGGTCCGAGAGAAAGCCCAGGAGGCGACTCAGGGCCGCGAGAGCGAGTCCGCCGATCAGGAAGATCGGCACGAGGCCGAGGACGGAGAAGAGCACGAAGTTCTGCGGCCGGTACTTCCAGCTGCCCTCGCTGAATGGGTTGAAGTGAACGAAGAGGACCTCCCCGATGACGGCGGCCAGTCCGACGATCGCCGCCGCCGCCAGGATGGCGAGAGGGGTCATCCCTCGGGGCCGATCCTCGGCGCTCCCCGCGAGGCTCATCGGGCCGCCTCCGATATCTGCTCGAAGAGCACACGAAGGGTGGCGAGGCGCTCGGCGTAGTCCTCGTCAGCGACGACGTCGTCGCGCTCGAAGGGGTCGCGCTCGAGATCGTAGAGCTCGTCTTCGAGCCGCGGGTCGCGATGCCGGATGAAGTGCAGCGAGTCGCGGACCAGGGCGAGCACGGCGCCGTTCTGGTTGCGCGCCGTCGCCGGCTGGCGGATGCCGCGACTGAGCTGGCAGAAGACCGGGCTGACCGGTCGCGGATCCGCGTCGTCGAGGGGCAGGACCATTCCGGGGAAGCTCAGGGCCTCGTCGTCTGCCGGAGCCGCGAACTCGAGGACGCTGCGCCCGAGGTCGCGCAGGCTGACCTCGCGCGACACGCGTCGCCCGGCGGGGATCCCGGGTCCGCGCAGGAGCAGGGGCACGTGCACGGTCTCGGCGTAGAGATTGACGCCGTGCCCCGCCGCCGGGTGCTCCGCGAAGGTCTCGCCGTGATCGGAGGTGATCACCAGGAGCGTGTTCTCGAGCAGCCCGCGCCGGCGCAGGTCGGCGATCAGGGCGCCGAGCTCGTGATCGAGGTAGCGGATGGCGCCGTCGTAGCGATCCATCGCGTCGAGCTGATGCTCCGCGCCCTTCGCGGCCAGCCGGATGACGGCGCGCTCGTCCGCCCCCGCCGCCCGGCGATCGAACATCGAGTCGAAGGGTTCGGGCGCGACGTAGGGCTGATGCACGTCGAAGTAGTTCAGGAAGGCGAAGAAGGGGCGGTCGCCTTCGCGGTGGTCGAGCCAGGCCAGGAAGTCCCGGCTGATCATGGCCGCGTCCTTGCGGCCCGGGTAGGCGAGACGGTCGCGGCCGCGGACCCGGTAGGACAGATCGTCGAGCAGGTAGCCGATCCTGGTGCAGCTGAGCAGGGTTCGCAGCGTCGGCCGATGGTCCTCGTAGTGCGCGAAACCCCGGTCCAGTCCCGAGCGCGCCGTGCAGTAGGCGAGGTTCGCGACGAAGCCCGCGGTGTCGTAGCCCTGCTCGCGGAAGATCGAGGCCAGGGTGGCGGGCGCAGCGGCCAGCGGCACCGTCCAGTCGGTCCCGGTCTGATGCGACCAGAGCCCGGTGAACATGCTGGCGTGACTCGGCAGGGTCCAGGACGTGACGGCGAAGGCCCGGTCGTAGACCGTCGATTCCTCCGCGAGCTTCACGAGCTCGGGCGTCGTCGCGCGCTCGTAGCCGTGGAGACTCATGCTGGCCGCGCGCAGCGTGTCGAGCGTGATGAAGATCACGTTCGGGGCGCCCGCCCGGACGCCCTTCTCGGGCGGTCCGAGCGAGGTCTCCTGCCGCACCATGAAGGTGCCGACGGCGAATCCCAGGACCATGAGCAACGAGACCGGGACGGCGAGCTGCGCGAGGAAGGGCAGACGCGGCAGGACGAGGAACCAGACGCGCATGACGACCGTGGCGAGACCGAGCGCCAGGATGATCGTGGCGTAGTCCTCGATGCGGGGCAGGGCGATCATCACGAGCGTCGCGAAGAAGGGAAACATGATCAGGGTCGCGGCGGCGCGGGGTCGGGCGAGCGGCCGGATGAGGAGGCCGACGAGGGCGA
>JBFIHP010000413.1:0-3899 GCA_041601735.1 Planctomycetota bacterium
AAGCCGCAGCAGGCGAACGTGGTGGAGATCGCCGGCATCCGGTTCACGGGCGCCGGCGACGAGATCTCTCGTTTCTCGATGCTGGCCAACCCCGGCGGCCCGATGAGCGCCGAGGTCATCAGCATCCACGGCATCAGCAACGCCATGGTCTCGCGCGCGCCGACGCCGAGCGAGGCCTGTCGCAAGTTCACCGACTGGCTGCACGAGGACGACGTCCTGGTCGCGCACAATGCCGTCTTCGACGTCACCTTCATCAGCACGGAGCTCATGCGGGGCGGGCACGCGGCTCCTGCCAACCGGGTGATCGACAGCCTGCGGCTGACCCGCCTGCTGGAGCTGCCGGTCGCGAACTACAAGCTCGCCACCCTCGTCGAGCATTTCGGCTTTCCCGAGACCGGCTACCACCGGGCCATGGCCGACTCGATCAACGTCATGAACCTCATGGTGCGGGTGATCAAGACGCTCGAACCCCGGCCGATGACCGAGCTCATGCGCCGGGCCACGAGTTCGAATCACCAGGTGACGGCGCCGAGCACGATCGGACTGGCGCCCCGCTTCGCGCACCTCCCGGAGGCGATCCACCGCGGCGACGCCCTCACGATGCGTTACGACGGCGAGCGACCGCAGCGGGTCCTGCCCCTGACCTTCTGCAAGGATCAGGGCGTCGATTGCCTCATGGTCCAGTGCCTCAGCGACGGCTCCGTCCGCCGCTTCGAGCTGAGGCGCATCATCGAGCTCTGCGCCACGGAGACCTCGGGGCGCTGAGCTCCCGCCGCCCGGTCGCGGGGCGCCCCGTTGCTGCATCATTACCCGCCTGAAGGGGCGTCTCGCTCCGGGTCCGATCATGAGATGGGCGATCGTCTCGAACGAACGCCTCGTCCGCACTCCGTCATCGACCCGAGGCCATGCTCCGGACCCGCAACCACTTCGACTGCATCATCATCGGCGGCGGCCCCGCCGGCTCGACCCTGGCCATGACGCTGGCGGGATGGGGACGACGCGTGGCCGTCATCGAGGAGACGCCGCGCGACGCCCGGATCGAGGTCGAGGATCTCCCGGCCGAGGCCCGGCCCATGGTCAAGAGACTCGGTCTGGGCGCGGCGCTCCGCCACTCGGCGGGCAACTGCCCCCGTCGCCGGATGCTCATCTGGGGCGACGGTCACCCATCGAAGGATCGCCTCGAGGCCGACCACTTCGCGTTGCGGGTCGATCGCAGCCTCTTCGACGCCGATCTCCGCGGCATGGCGCGAGCCCTCGGCGTCGAGATCTTCGAGCCGGCCCGCGTGAGCTCCGAGCTGCCGGAATCGGGTCGCGGCACGATCGAGATCACGACGCCGGACGGACCGCGCCGGCTGCGAGCGGAGGTCTTCGTGGTCGCGACGGGCCGACGCAGCGATGCCCGCATCATGCCGCTTTCCGTCGATCACGCCGGGCCGGACGCCTGGGCCTTCGTCGCCCCGGCACGCAGCCGCGGCGGCCGGGCTCGCTTCGATGCGATCGAGTCCCTTCCCTACGGATTCCTCCGCTGGCAGGCGACCAGCCGGAGGGGCGGCTGGGGCCAGGTCGCCGTCATCGTCGATCGCGAGCGCGCCGAGGACGACCCCGACGAGGTGATCGCCGAGGCGCTGACCCGGTCCGGCATCGCCTTCGGCGTGATCGAGGTCCAGGACGCGCGCCGCTTCGACGTCGGCCCGCGTCTCGTGAGCACGAAGCTGCCGGTCTTCCTGGTCGGCTCGGCCGCGGTCGCGATCGATCCCTTGCTCGGCCGCGGCCTGGCCGCCGCCGTCGCCGACGGCGAGCTCGCGGCGGTCGCGGTCAACACCGCCATCGAGAATCCGGACGAGCGCCGGGCCCTGCTCGCCCACGAGCAGAAGCGGCAGGCGGACCGTCATCGCGCCGAACTCGCGGCGGCGCTCGGCATCTACCTGCGCGAGGTGCGCTTCTCCGATCAGCCCTTCTGGTATCGCCGGCACGAGGCGGTGGAGGTCCGTTACCTCAACTCCGAGGTGCCGACGCTCCCCGAACGCCTGCGCGTCGCCGGGACGGTCGGCCGCTATCAGGTCTGGGAGCGGCGCGGTGACCTGCTCGAATCGGTGGTCGGCTGGGGACTTCCGGGCGGCCCGGTCAAGCAGCAGGTTCACCGAGTCCCGATCGAGCCGCTCATCGCGCTCGTGGAACGGGCGCAGTGGACCGATGACGTCGTCGGCCTTGCCGGTCGCGACGCCCGCCTCTGCGCCCATTCGCGCCAGACCCTCCTCCAGGCCCTGCACGAGATGATCCGACTGGGCATCCTCGAGCACGACGTCGTCCCCGACTGAGCGCCGCGCCGAATTGACCGCGCGACCGGCCTCGGTCATGATCCGGCCGAGGACAGCCATGACCGACAAGACGATCTTCGAGAAGATCTTCGCCGGTGAGATCCCCGCCAAGATGGTCCACGAGGACGAACTCTGCGGGGCCTTTCACGACATCAATCCCCAGGCACCGACCCACGTCCTGGTGGTGCCGCGCAAGCGCATCACGGGAATCTCCGCGCTGGAGCCAAGGGACGCCGCACTCGTCGGCCATCTCTTCGTCATCGCCCGCAAGGTCGCGGCCGATCTCGGTCTCGACGACGGCTTCCGCCTGGTCATCAACGACGGCGAGAACGGCCAGCAGACGGTGCCGCATCTCCACGTCCACGTTCTCGGCGGACGGGCGATGACCTGGCCGCCGGGATAACGCTCCCCGATGGAGGCCTTTCGCCTGAGTCGGCTCGCCGAGCGTGATGCCGAGGATCTGCGCGAGGAACTCATGCCCCTCGCCCCGGGCGGCGCCGTGATCGAGGAGTCGGTCCCGCCCCGCGACGCGGCCGAGGCCGATGCCGCTCCCGAAGATGAGCGGCGCTTCACCCTCGTGCTCTACGCCCTCGACTCGAGCGATGCCGCGACCCTGGCCGCGGAACTCGCAGGCCGCGGACTCGGATTCGATCGCGAGGATCTCGGCGCGGTGGACTGGACCGAGGCCTGGAAGGAACGCCATCCCCCCGTCGCGCTCGGCTCGAGGATCATCGTCCTGCCGCCCTGGATCGAGATCCCCGCGGCGACCGAGCGCCGGCCCGTCGTGATCGAGCCGGGCATGGCCTTCGGGCTCGGCGACGCCCCCAGCACGCGTTTCAGCTTCGAGCTCATGGAAGGCGCCCTGCAGCCTGATGATCGCGTCGCCGATCTGGGCTGCGGCAGCGGCCTTCTCGCGATCGCCGCGCGCCTCCTCGGCGCCGGCCCGGTCCAGGCCTGCGACGTCGAGGAGACGGCGGTCGAGGCCGCGATCCTCAACGCCGAACGCAACGGCATCGCGGTGAACGACGCCGAAAGCGATCCGCCCTTCCTGCTGCGTGCGGGTTCGATCGAGGTGCTGGACGGCCCCTTCGATCTCATCGTCGCGAACATCGTCTGGGAGATCATCGAACCGCTCATGCCCGCGATGCTCCTGCGGCTCGCGCACGGCGGCACCCTTGTGATCGGCGGCATCCGGCCGCGGCATCTCGACGCGGCGGTCGCCGGGGCTCGGAGCCTCGGACTCCACGAGAGGGACCGCCGCGAGGGAGCGGATATCGCCGCTCTCCTCCTCGGCTGAATCAGTCGCGCTCGCCGGCGGCTTCGACGACCAGCTCCGTGACGACGTCGGCCCGGATCTCGACGTCGAGGGCGGAACCGCCCGCCACGAGTAGGCGGTAGCTCCCGGGTTTCAGGCCGGTGATGAGGAAATCGCCCCGACCGTCCGCGTGTGCGCCCTCGACGACCTCGCTGAAGAGCAGCGCGGCGAGGCCCGACTCGGCGCCCTCGGGCGCTCGCTCGAACAGCGTGATCTCCGCCCCCGGCCGCGCCCGGCCCTGCTCGTCGATGACCCTCCCGGCGATC
>JBFIHP010000414.1:0-3893 GCA_041601735.1 Planctomycetota bacterium
CGCTGGCATTGCGGAGGAGGGAATCAGGAAAAGTGGAGTCCAGAGCGAGAAGGCGCGACCCTCGAGAGACGGGGGAGTTTTGCGCTGACGTGAAGAGGACGCTCTCGGCGGTGACGAACCGGTGTGAAGAGGGAAGGGGGTGGGAGAACCGGCTCTTCCGTCACCGGGTTGATGCGATCTCCTCGCTCTGGATCCTCAATTGCGTTGCGCGTCGCGTTCGCCGCGACGCTCGGTCAGGTCAGGGGCGCCGGGACCGTCCCGTGCGCCCTTGTTCAGTAGCGCCGCATCACGCCCAGGACGACGCCCTGGATGCGGACCTCGTCGGCCGGCACGATGATCGGCTTCATGCTGGAATTGGCCGGCTCGAGCCGGACCTTGCGGCCCTCGGGATAGAAGCGTTTGAGCGTCGCCTCCTCGTCCCGGATCAGGGCCACGACGGTTTCGCCCGGCCGGGCGCTCTGGCGACTCGCCACGACGACGAGGTCGCCGTCCTGGATGTGGTCCTCGATCATCGAGTGGCCCTTCACCTCGAGGATGAAGCAATCGCCGTCGGGCGGAAAGAGCGACTCGAAGTCGAAGGCCTCGTCCCGGCTGATCGCCTCGATGGGCAGGCCCGCCGCGATGCGCCCCAGCAGGGGAACCCGCGGCCAGCCGCCGCCCTCACGGACCAGTTCGATCGAGCGGGCGCGATTGCGCTCGGTGCGGATGACGCCCTTGGTCTCGAGCGCCTTGACGTGTTCGTAGGCCGTGACCGGGGAGATGCCGAAGTGTTCGCCGATCTCCTCCATCGTGGGGGCGTAGCCCCGATCCTCGAGATGGATCTCGATCCAGGCGAGGATCTGGGCTTGCTTCTTGGTCAGGGCCATCGCGTCTCTCCCGCTGAAGGGCGGATCTCAGGGCAGTAGCGCCAGGGCCATCAGGACCGCGACGCCGCAGGTGATCAGGATCTCGTTGACGAAGTTCTTCAGAGCCATCTTTTCTCTCCGCTCGAGGCCCCGAGGGGCCGGCCGGGTCAGGTTCGGGAAGATCTCGGCGATCTTCGGTTCCTCGGGCTCCCGGCCGTGGCCAGGAACCAAGTAAAACCCTAACAGGCCGGGGAGACAAGGGGGAAGTTCGGGAAAATGCCGGGTCGGCCGGGCCTTTGCTCGGTAGGCCGCGGCGGCCGCAAGGGGGCCCTCGAGGCTTTCCGGGAGCCATTCCGACCGAATCCCCGCGTCTCCTTGATTGGCCCCCGGGCGGCGCGAATCATGGTCCATGCCCGTCGCCCGGCGGCCCCTGGCCGACCTCTCCAGCCTCGACTTCGACCGCCACGAGACCGACGTCCTCGTGATCGGAGGCGGCGTGGCCGGATTCAGCGCGGCCATCGCGGCGGCGCAGGGCGCGCGAGTCCTCTGCGTCACCAAGGACAGCGCGCTCAGCTCGAACACCTGGGCCGCCCAGGGCGGCGTCGCGGCCGTCCTGAGCGACGAGGATTCGGTCGAATCGCACCGCGACGACACCCTGAGCGCCGGCGTGGGCCTCTGCGACGAGGTGGCCGTCGAGCTCGTGGTCCGCGAGGGGCCCGAGCGGGTCCGCGACCTGATCTCCTGGGGCGGCAGCTTCGACCGGGAGGAGGAGGGTGAGCTCCACCTCACCCTCGAGGGCGGACACAGCAGAAAGCGCGTCCTCCACGCCCAGGGCGACCAGACGGGCGTCGAGGTCCAGAAGACCCTCCTGCGCAAGGTCAAGTCCTTCGCCAACATCGAGCTCCGCGAGCACGTCTTCGCGGTCGATCTCGTGGTCGAGGCCGGCCACTGCGTCGGCGCGCTGCTCTGGCACCAGGGCCGCTACACCCTCGTGCGCGCGCGCGCGACGGTCCTGGCCACCGGCGGGGCGGGCCAGCTCTATCGCGAGACCACCAACCCGATCATCGCGACCGGCGACGGCTTCGCGATGGCCCTGCGCGCCGGCGCGGTCCTGCGTGACATGGAGTTCATCCAGTTCCACCCGACGACGCTCTACGTCGCCGGTTCGGCCCGCCACCTCATCACCGAGGCCGTGCGCGGCGAGGGCGGCATCCTGCGCGACATGCGCGGCGAGCGCTTCATGGTGCACTACCATCCGATGGCCGAGCTCGCGCCGCGCGACGTCGTCGCCCGCTCGATCGTCCGCCAGATGAAGATGTACGGCGACAGCCACGTCTACCTCGACCTCTCGCACCTCGATCCGGTCTTCGTGCGCGAGCGCTTTCCGAACCTCGCCGAGATCTGCAAGCTCTTCAAGATCGACGTCGCCAGCGACATGATCCCGATCCACCCGAGCGTCCACTACGTGATGGGCGGAGTCGTCGCCGACATGGACGGCCGGACCAGCGTGCCGGGTCTGCTCGCCTGCGGCGAGGTGGCCTCCAGCGGCCTCCACGGCGCCAATCGCCTGGCCAGCAACAGTCTCCTCGAGGGCCTCGTCTTCGGCCAGCGCTCGGGCCTCGCGGCGGCGGCGGCCGAGGGCGCGCCCCTCAAGACGCCCTCGATCTTCCCGGAGACCGACTTCGGTCTCGAGGGCTCGGTGATCAACGCGGCGGACATGTTCAACAGCATCAAGTCGTTGATGTGGAAGGACGTGGGCATCGTGCGCAGTGCCGAGATGCTCGAGCGCGCCGTGACCCGTCTCGGCAACTGGTCCGATTACGTCTTCCAGTGTCGTTTCCATTCCGCCCAGGGCTGGGAGCTGGTCAACTCGCTCACCGTCGCCCACGCGGTGGCGACCTCCGCGCTCTGGCGCGAGGAGAGCCGCGGTGCCCATTTCCGCAGCGACTTCCCCGAGACCGACGATCGCAACTGGCGGCGCCACAGCCGGCTTCCCCGCGAGGACGAGACCGAACTTGCACAAGACTGAGAAGAAAGCCCGACGCGAGCGCGGCATCCTGGTCGGCGCCGGGTCCGAGGCTGCCGACGAGGCCGCGGGGCTCGCGAGTCTGGATGAGCTCGAGGAACTCGCGAAGACCGCCGGCGTGACCGCGGTCGATCGCGTCTACCAGAAGCGCCAGACTCCGGACGTGACCTATTTCATCGGCTCCGGCAAGGCCGAGGAGGTCGCGGCGCGCGTGCGCGACCACGAGGCCCAGTGCGTGCTCTTCGACAACGAGCTCACGCCGCGCCAGGTCCGGAATCTCGAGGAGAAGATCGGCTGCAAGGTGCTCGATCGCTCCGAGGTCATCCTCGACATCTTCGCCAGCCACGCCCAGACGATGGAGGCGAAGCTCCAGGTCGAGCTCGCCCAGCTGCGCTACACCCGCCCGCGGCTGAAGCGCATGTGGACCCACCTCTCGCGCATCACCGGTCAGGGCGGCATCGGCAGCCGCGGCCCGGGCGAGAAGCAGATCGAGACCGACCGTCGCCTCATCGACCGACGGCTCCACCAGCTCGAACAGGAGATGGAGGAGATCAAGGTGCGCAAGCGCCGCCAGGTCGCGACGCGCTCCGACGAGCTGACGGTCGCCGTCGTCGGCTACACCAACGCCGGCAAATCGACGCTGATGAACCGCCTCACCGACGCCGACGTCTACGAGGCCGACCAGCTCTTCGCGACCCTCGACACCAAGACCAGCGACTTCGAGCTGCCCAACAAGAAGAAGGTCCTGCTCTCCGACACCGTCGGCTTCGTCGAGAACCTGCCGCACCACCTCGTCGCGAGCTTCCATGCCACGCTCGAGGAGGTCCGTCAGGCGAAGCTCCTCATCCACCTGGTGGACGTCTCGCAGCCCGGCGTCGAGCAACGCATCGCCACGGTCCGGCACGTGCTCGATCACGAGCTCGGCCTGAAGGAGCACGACGAACTCCTCGTCTTCAACAAGATCGACGCGGTGACCGACCAGATCGGCTTCGTCGCCACCGCGGTGGGCGACCACCCGGAGA
>JBFIHP010000415.1:0-3888 GCA_041601735.1 Planctomycetota bacterium
CGTCGACGCTCCGGAGGCGGCCGGAGGCGTGCAGCAGGTCTTCGTAGAACAGGTGCACTGCGCCCGGGATATGGCCACCGCGCGATTCGCCGTACGGTGTCTGACCCTCGTATTCGCGCTGCTCGCGCGTGTCGAGCAGCACAGCGGCGCCCGAGGCAACAGAGTCGCTGTCGAGAAGCGCCCGAACATCATCGCGACCGATGTGCCATGTGGAGACGCGCGAGACGACGAAGTGGGTGTACTCGTGGAAGAGCGTCGCCCGGATCTGGCGGCGCACGCCGCGGAAGTTGCGGATGGGAACGCGGATCTTGCCGTCGAAGATCCCCGCCGCCCAGCCCTGCGCGCCGGTCGCGCTGTGAAAGTCGCGATCGGCGTAGAGGACGACCGTCAGGCTCTCCTGCGGGTACTCGCGCAGGGCCGCGCCGACCCGGGCATAGGCGTCCTCGAGGTAATCCAGGACCTCCTCGGCCACCTGCCGTTCCTGTTCGTCGCCGTACTTGCAGACGAAGTGGGTCGAGCGCAGGAAGCGCATCGAACCCTCGCGCACCATCTCGCGCTCGAGTTTGGTCATGAAAGGCTCGAGCCGGCTCTTGCGCTCCGGCTCGATCTCGATCGCGATCCGGAACGAGCGCAGGGCCAGTTCGAGGTTCTCCCGCTTGTAGTGGATCATCCCCTGGTACTCGTGGGCGAGCGCCAGCTTGGCGTCGTGACGGAGCGCCTCGTCGAGCCGATCCATGGCGGCGTTGAAGAGCCCACGGCGGTAGGCGATCACGCCCTCCCAGGCGTAGACCCACGAGTCCTTGCCGTCGATGCGCCGGGCCTCGAGCAGGCGGGCCTCGGCGTCGGCCCACTCCTTCTTGTCGGCGAGGTCGGCCGCGCAGCCGATCAGGACGCGCACGAGGTTGGTCTCGAGCATCGGATCGACCGCTTCGTTCGCGATCTTGCGCAGGTCGATCGCCTTGCGCAGGAGCTTCGCCGCCTTCTCGTTCTCGCCCTTCGCCGCCAGCTCGACCGCCTGATCGTTGAGCTTCACGACCTCGTCCACCGGCGCCGGTTCGGGCGCGGGCGCCGGGTCCTGGGCGCGCAGGGCGACCGCAAGGAGGAAGATCAGGATGAGGGCTCGCTTCATGATTCTCTCATCGACGACGGCGGCGGCTGGAGCGGAGGCTGGCCGAGGACTCGCTCCGCTTCCTGCTTGGAACCGGCGCCGTGCCCCGGGGTTTCGCTTCCTTTGCCGCCGAATAGGGGCGATCGAGTTCGAAGGCCTCGGCCGAGGAGGACAGCGGATTGACCGTCAGGGACTTCTTGCCGCGGATCTGTTCCTCGATGTCCGAGGTCAGCTCGGCCGGAGACTGGTAGCGGAGTTCCCGGTCGCGCGCCATCATCTTCTGGATGAAGTAGTGCAGGTGGGGCGAGAGCTTGCCCATCTTCGAGGAGTCCAGGCCCTCGAAGAATCGCTTGCCCATGGTCTCCTGCTCGTCCTCGCCCTGGAAGGGGATCTCCCCCACCGCCAGGTGATAGAGAGTCACGCCGAGCGCGTAGATGTCGGAACGCACGTCGACCTCGGTCTCGCCGCGGGCCTGCTCCGGCGAGATGTACTCCACCGTCCCCACCGTCGTCCCGTCGTCGTCGCCGTCGGCTCCGGTGGCGAGTCCGAGATCGCAGAGCTTCACGGTGTTGTCGCGGGTGAGCAGGATGTTGCCGGGCTTGATGTCGCGATGGACCACGCCCTCGGCGTGCAGCGCCTCGAGGGCCCGGGCGATCTGCAGGATGACGTAGAGGCTCGCGTCCTCCTGGAAGGGACCGGCTTCGTCCACGAGGGCGAGCAGCTCCTCCCCCGGGACCAGCTCCATCGAGAAGGCCACGAGGCCGTCCGACTCGACGAACTCGTGCCCCTTGACGATGTTCTCGTGCTCGAGCTGGCAGAGCAGTTCGGCCTCGCGCCGGAAGCGCTCGACCGCCCGGGCGTCGCGGGCGAGCCGCGGCTTCAGGACCTTGAGGGCCACCTCCTCGTCGCGTTCGAGCGAGCGGGCCCGGTAGACCTGACTCATGCCGCCCGAGCCCAGGAAGCCCAGGATCTCGTAGCCCGGGACGAGGCCGGCCGGAGGACTCTCGAGCCTGAGCAGCAGCCGGGCCTCCGATTTCGTGAGCCAGCCCTTGGCCACGCACATCTGCGCGATCGTGAGCGGCCGGTCGGCGGCGACCAGCTCCTTCTGCTTCTCGATCAACGCCTGGACCACGTCCTGGCCGATCATGCCTTCCATGACCAGCCGGGCGGCGAATCTGACGTCGTCGGCGTCCTGTGCCTTCACTTCGCGTCTCCGGACCGTTTGCGGGCGGATGATAGCACGGCGAGGCACCATTTCCCGTCATCGGAACATATCGGACTCTCCGGATTCCGCATGGAGGGGTCTTCCCAAGTGAATTCCCTTCAAGCCGTTCCGGGGACCGGCCGATCAAGGAGGAGAAGGAAGAACTGGGGGAATGCGCTGATGATCCACGGTGACTTCAATCTCGTCCTGAAGTACTGCGAGGTGCTCGACGAGTTCATCAAGATCCGGGTCTTCGGGGACGACGAGGCCCGCGACCTGATCAAGAAGGCCTCGAACGGCGACAAGGCGCGATTCCAGCAGGAAGTCGTGCGCGTCTGCATCGCCGACTACAACGAGACCGTTCTTCCCCGCATCCAGGAGATGGATCAGAGCGGCTCGATGATCGACGTCGAGGAGATGCTCTACGTCCTCTGCATCGACGTGAACCCGACGCTCGACATCCACCAGGTCTCGGTCCAGATCAGCGTCACCGAGATGGAGCAGGACGAGGACCCCCGCAGCCAGGCCCGGGCGCGCCAGCGCAGCCGCAAGACCCTGCGTCGCATCGCCAACATCGTCGACGAGGTCGGCAAGCAGGTCATCGGCCAGCAGCACGCGGTCGAGATCGTCTGCCAGTCGGTCAAGAAGTCGGCCGTCGGTCTCCGCGACCTCGAGAAGCCCATCGGCGCCTTCCTCTTCGCGGGTCAGCCCGGCGTCGGCAAGACCGAGCTCGCCAAGGCCATCACCAACTACCTCTACGGCAGCCAGTCGCGTCTCATCCGCGTCGACTGCTCCGAGTACGCCCTGCCCCACGAGTACGCCAAGCTGATCGGCTCACCCCCGGGCTACATCGGTCACAACGAGGGCGGTTATCTCACCGAGGCGGCGAAGGAGTTGAAGGACTTCGTCGTCCTCTTCGACGAGATCGACAAGGCCCACTCCAAGATGCACAACATCCTTCTCCAGCTCCTCGACGAGGGCATGGTGACGGACAGCAAGGGCTTCAAGGTCTCCTTCCGCAACGCCCTGGTTCTCATGACCAGCAACCTGGGCGTGCGCGAGGTCGAGGACGCCCGCTCCGCGATGGGCTTCAACCACGCCAATCGCGACCAGCTCCCCTACGAGGAGATGAAGAACGAGATCAACGCGGCGCTGAAGAAGGCCTTCCGCCCCGAGTTCCTGAACCGCCTCGATGACGTCATCGTCTTCAACACCCTCAGCCAGAACGACACGGTGCGCATCGTGGACAAGATGCTGCGCGAGCTCTCGCTCATCACCGAGCGCAACGGCATCAAGGTCGTCCCGACCCAGGACCTCAAGTACTTCATCGCCGACGAGGGCTTCCGCCCCGAATGGGGCGCCCGCGAGATCCGGCGCACGATCAAGCGGCTGATCGAGAACCCGCTCACCGAACTCATCCTCGACGAGACCATCAACGAGGGCGACATCGTCCGCCTCGGCGTGGACGACGGCAAGGTGGGCTTCGAGAAGATCGACGTCGAACAGGAATCACTCGTCAGCCTGCCCGCCTGAGGCGGCCGACGACGAACGCAAGAGTCGTCTTCCGTACACGACG
>JBFIHP010000416.1:0-3881 GCA_041601735.1 Planctomycetota bacterium
AGACGACCACCCTCTACGCGGCGCTCAATGCCGCCGATTCCGAGACCCAGAAGATCATCACGACCGAGGACCCGGTGGAGTACGAGCTCCCCGACATCGTCCAGGTGCAGGTCAACGAGGACATCGGCGTCGGCTACGCGGACTGCCTCCGGACGATCCTCCGCCAGGACCCGGACAAGATCCTCGTGGGCGAGATCCGCGACCGCGAGACCGCCCAGATCGCGGTGGAGGCCTCGCTGACCGGCCACGTCGTCTTCAGCACGCTGCACACGAACGACGCCGCGGCCGCGATCACGCGGCTCATCGACATCGGGGTCGAGCCCTTCCTCATCGCGGCCACCCTCGAGGCGGTCGTGGCCCAGAGGCTGGTCCGGACCATCTGCGAGAGCTGCAAGAAGAGCTACGAGCCGCCCGCCGACGTCCTGGACGAGCTCCAGCTCACCCGATCCGAGGTGGGACAGGCGAAGTTCTTCACCGGCGCGGGCTGCGAGAACTGCTACGACACCGGCTATCGCGGGCGCATGGCCCTGTTCGAGATCCTCACGGTCACCGATCGGGTGAAGGAGGCCATCATCCAGGGCTCCAGCGCCGGGGCGCTGGCCGACATCGCGCGCGGAGAAGGCATGAGATCATTGCGTGACAGCGGTCTCCTCGCCATCTTCGAGGGCAGGACCACCCCCGAAGAGGTCATCCGCGAGACCGTCAACCAGGGTTGATCGGCGAGGAGCCGAAGGAGCATCGATGCCCGACAATCTCAAGAAGCGCCGCGACAAGTTCAAGACGGCGGCGAAGGCGGCCCCGGCGCAGGCCGAAGCGGGGGAGAAGAAGCCCCTCTTCGGCGGCGGTCGGATCTCGCGCGCCATGAAGACGCAGTTCTCGGTGCAGTTCTCGACGCTTCAGGACGCCGGCCTGCCGGTCCTGCGCAGCCTCAAGATCCTCGAGGGTCAGATGCCGCCCGGTCGCTTCAAGGCCGTCCTGCAGGGCGTCTCCGAGGATGTCGAGGGCGGCAGCCCGCTCTCGGAGGCCCTGTCCAAGCACCCGAAGGTCTTCGACTCGCTCTACGTGAACGTCGTGCGCGCGGGCGAGGCCGGCGGCATGCTGACCGAGGTCTTCCAGCGCCTCGCCGAGTTCATGGAGCGGAGCGACAAGCTCGTGCGCCGCGTCCGCGGTGCGCTCGCCTACCCGATCTTCGTGGTCCTCTTCGCGGTGGCGGTGCTGACCTTCATCATGATCGTGGTCATTCCGCAGTTCGAGGAGATCTTCTCCGGGCTCGGTCGCGATCTACCGGCGATGACCGAGGCCCTCATCGACTTCAGCAAGACGATGGCGACCTACTGGTACCTGATCCCGCTGGTGCCGCTCGCGATCTGGGGCCTCTGGAAGCTGATCCGCCGCTCGCCGGGCGGCCGCATGACCACCGACCGGCTCAAGCTCAGGATGCCGCTCTTCGGCACGTTGCTGAAGAAGACCCAGGTCTCGCGCTTCGCACGCACCCTGGGCACCCTCTCGTCCTCGGGCGTGCCGCTGCTCGAGAGCCTCGACATCGTCCGCGGCACCAGCACGAACGAGGTCCTGGCGCAGACCGTGGACCGGGTCAAGTCGAGCGTCAGCGAGGGCGAGAGCATCGCCCAGCCCCTCGGCGAGAGCGGCATCTTCGACGACATGGTCGTGAACATGGTGGACGTCGGCGAGGAGACCGGCGAGCTCGATCGGATGCTCATGAAGGTCGCCGACCGCTTCGACGACGAGGTGGACAGCACGGTCGCGGCGATGCTCAGCATCCTGGAGCCGCTCCTGATCGTGATCATGGGCGTGGTCGTCGGATTCATCGTCATCGCCCTGTTCATGCCGCTGCTCGAGCTCCAGGGCAACATCTGAAGGGCCGGGGCGGCCGGGGCCGCCTCGCGCATTCGATCGGCCCATGTCCCTGCGCAAGAAGATCACGGTCATCTTCCTCCTGGTCAACGCGATCACGTTGGCCCTGATCGTGGTCTCCGTGAACGTCGAGGGCGGTCGGGTCAACCGGAGGCTCGATTCGGACCGTGCCCTCATCGCGCGGCGGACGGCCGATCTCCTGGCGCTCACCTTCAAGTTCAGCATCGAGCGCGAACTCGCCGGACTGCTCGAGGGCGGGTCGAAGGGGGAGCGGGTCTTCGACGAGTTCGAGACCGCGCTGGCCGTCTCCGGCCTCTCCTACTGGGATGACGATCCGATGGTGCGGGAGCTCCTCGATCGCGCCGTGCTGGTACGCCTGGGGCCCCTCGACGTCAATCGCTTCAACCCGCGGCCGCGACTCATCTTCGAGTCCGGCGGTCGTGATCAGCTCGACAAGGGCGACCTCCGGCAGCGGCTCGAGCGCGCGGTCGGCGTCGAGAAGGAGATCCTCCCCGGGGGCGCGGTCCTGGTCTACGGCATGATGGATCCGGCGATCGCGGCCGACTGGGGTTTCCTCTTCCGTCTGCGCCCGCCCGAGCCCTTCAGCTTCGATCCCGACGGCATGGTCACGACCCTGCTCTCGATCCTGGTGCCGGGCGCCCTCATCCTCGTGCTCCTGCTCTACGTGTTCTTCAGTCGCTCGGTCCTCAGGCCGCTGGCCGCGGCCGAGACGGCGGCGCTCCGGATCTCGGCCGGCGACTACAGCCGGCGCCTCCCGTCGGGCAATCGTCAGGACGAGATGGGCCGGGTCGCCCAGGCCATGAACATGATGACGGGCGAGCTCGAGAAGTACCGCGACCGCATGGAAGGGCTGGTCGAGGAGGCGACGGAGCGCTTCAAGTCGGCCGAACAGGGCCTCGTCGTCAGCGAGCGTCTGGCGGCCATGGGGCGGATCGCCGCGGGTATCGCCCACGAGATCAACAATCCCCTCGGCGGCATCCTCAACGCGATCAACCGGCTCGGTCAGGACGAACTCGATCCGGAGCGGCGCAAGCGCTACCACGAGCTGGCGGAGGAGTCGGTCCGCCGGATCCAGGCCACGGTCCAGAGGGTTCTCGACACCACCCCGCGGGGCGAGACCAGCGTCCAGGACGTGAAATTGGCCCGGATCGTCGATCAGGCGGTCGGGCTCCTGGCCCACCGCATCCGGAGCGAGAACGTCCGGGTCGAGACCTCGGTCGCCGGGGATCTCGTCGTGGTGGGCGACCCGAACGAGCTGGCCCAGGTCTTCTTGAACCTGCTCATCAACGCCCTGGACGCCAGCTCGGCAGGCGGGCGGATCGAGATCTCGGCCGCGCCCGCGGCCGGGGATCAGATCGAGATCGTGATGCGCGACGAGGGCAGGGGGATGACGCCGGAGGTCAGGGAGCGTATCTTCGACCTCTTCTTCACCACCAAGCCGGGAAACAAGGGAACCGGGCTTGGGCTGGGAATCGTACACAATATCGTCACGGGTCACGGCGGCCGCATCTCGGTCGAGAGCGCGCCGGGCCGCGGCAGTCGCTTCGAGATCCTGCTGCCGAGGCGCCGCCTCGGCCCCGATCCCGAGGGAGCAAAGGAGTGAGACCATGAAGGCCCTGGACCTCAGGAGCGTGCTGATCGGCGTTCTCGCCACCGCGCTGGTGATGACGCTCTGGAACGGACGCGCCCCTCTCGCTCAGGCGAGCGGGAACAGCGACTCGAATGCGGACATGATCGCGGTCACCGGCGAGTACGGCAACGGGACCTCGACCCTCTGGGTGATCGACACAAAGTCCAAGCAGCTCGCGGCTTACCGAAGCCTCAACGGCTCGACGATCGAGCTGGTGGGGGCCCGGAGGATCGCCTGGGACCTCAAGCTGCACGCCTATCGCGACCGCAGCCCCGAGGGTTACGCGCCGGCCGCCCTCGAGAAGCAGTTCCTCGACTGGGAGGCCGGTCGGGTCCGCGGAGCCCCGCCGGCCGGC
>JBFIHP010000417.1:0-3870 GCA_041601735.1 Planctomycetota bacterium
AGCACGGATTTTATCACCTCCGCCGGAATCGCGTAACTCGCCACCCGGCTGGCCCGGGCAATGTTGATTCCGGCCACACGACCGTCGAGATCGACGATCGGCCCGCCGCAGTCCCGCGGCCGGGTCGATGAAGCCGCCCCCGCGGGTACGACCTCCCGGGCGGCGCAGGAGGCTTCCCATGAAGGCTCAGGATCTCGTCCATCGCAAGGCCCGGACCTGCTTCGGGGATACGTCGCTCGCCGAGGCCGCCGCGATGATGCTGGAACACGACGTCGGCATCCTCCCGGTCCTGGAATCCATGACCGGAAAGCTCTGCGGGGTCATCACCGATCGCGACGTCGCGATGGGGGGCCTGACCCAGGGGCTGCCGCTCCAGAACATCCCCGTCCGGCAATGCTGCTCGAGAAACGTGCGATTCTGCCGCCCGGAGGAGGACCTCGGCGCGGTGCTGCTCAAGATGCGCATGTACGGCCTCCGGCGCCTGCCGGTCGTGGGCCCCGACATGCACATCCACGGGATCGTCACGCTCGACGACATCGCCTCGACGGCCCTGGCGCTCGAGGGACTCCCCGGCGAGCTGCTGAAGAAGGAGCTGGCCGAAACCTACGGCGCGGTCTCTCGTCAGCACGTCAAGGTCTGAAGTCCTCGCGGACCGACCTCCGGGTCGGTCCCCGACCCTCGACTCAGCGGCGGGGATTGCGGTAGGAGAAGAGCGCGTAGCCGGCGAAGTCGCGCCGGTTCCCCACCTCGTCGATCTGCGCCGCCAGCCCCGCCCGGTCGTTCAGGTAGGCGCCGAGGCCGATCACGAGCCGCGCGTCTCCGAGGGGCAGCGCCGCGAGGTGCTCCAACCAGGCGCGGAAGGCCTGCTTCTGCTTCGCGTCGTCGTCGCGACGGTAGTGCATCGGGTAGACCGCATCGACGAGGCCCTCGCGACACCAGCGCGGCCAGTCCTGGAAGGCCGCGCGATAGCTCGCGCTCTCCTCGAAGCCGCCCCGCGGCGGATCGCCCCAGAGAACGACCGCTGCGGTCAGCTCGCAGTCCGGCGAAGCCAGCCGCAGGGCCCGGCGGATCTCCGCCACCGTGAGTTCGACCTGCTTCGCCCTCCAGGCGATGAAGTCGGCGTCGTCGATCGCCGGGAAGTCCTCGCGTCGCCGTTCGCGCCGGAATCTCTCGATGCTGGCCTTGCCGTAGCCCCAATCGCGATCGGGATAACGGATGTAGTCGAGATGAACGGCATCGACGCGATACCGTCTCGCGATGTCCGCGGCAACGCGCGCGAGGTGCGCGCGTACCGCGGGGAGGGCCGGGTCGAGGTAGCGCACGGCCTTCTCGTCGTCGGAAGCGGTCTCGCCCGCCCGGTTCATCATGAGCCACTCGGGGCGAGTCTCGACGAGATGGGCGGGTTGGGTGGCGGGCGGTGTCGCGTCGCTCTGCCACAGACGGTTCGCGACGATCCAGGCCTCGACGCGCAGGCCCTTCGCGTCGTGGGCGCGTTCCACGAGATAGCGGAGCGGGTCGAAGTCGTCCGTGATGGCGAGGCCGCCGATGCGCCCTCGAGGCTCGATGCCGCTCTCGTAGAAGGCGTCGCCCGTCCGGCGGACCTGCACGATGATCGTGTTGACGCCGCGTTCCTCGCACCAGGCGATCAGCTCGTCACAGCGATCCGGCGTCTCGAAGCCCGTGCCCCAGGCATCGACCCAGACCGCCCGGGTCAGGGCCGGCCTGATGCCGACCGGGCGCGGCGGCGCGATCGGCGCGAGTCGCTCCGCGTTCGAGGTCACGCGGGGCTCCTCGCTGCCGCGACGCGCCTCGCGCTTGCGGGCGTCCCTGTTCTCGACGCAGGAGAAGAGGCAGATGCCGGCGAGGAGGGCTGTTCCGAGGCGTATCGTTCGATTCATGACGGCTCCCGATTGACCCGCGACATCGTCTCCCCATACTGAGTTCCCGTCAACGCGCGGCCGCGATCCGCAGCGCGGCGCCCGGGTCGAAAGGGAGGTCGCGGATCATCAGTTCGAAGGCCCTCGCATCCTGCGTTCTGGTCCTCTTCGCCCTGACCTGCGTGGGCGACCTGGTGGCCCATGTCCGGACCGCGGTCGATCGGGCCGGCGCCGCTCACGCCTGGGACCAGGGCGAAGGCCTCCTGCTCGGCCTCGCCGCCGAGTACCGGGCGGGTCGCTCGATCTACCCGGACATCGTGCTGGGCCCCGAGGTCATCGACAACTACCCTCCGACCTACCTCCTGCTCATGGCCGCCGGTGACGATTCGCTCGAGGCGACCCTCCGGCGCGGCCGCCTGATCTCCCTGGCGGCGAGTCTCGTCGCGGCGCTCGCGGTGGCGGTGCTGGCCGCACTCGGATCGCCTGGCGGCGCGTTTCAGCGCGCCTTCGGCGGCATCGCGGCCGCCGGACTCTTCGTCGCCCTCGAGCCCGTCCGGCTCTGGGGCGGCCTCGCGCGGGTCGACATGTTCGGTTTGGCCGCGGTCATGGTCGGGGTCTGCGCCCTGCGAATCCGGGGCGCGCCGGGTCGCGTGATCGCGCTTCTCTTCTTCGTGCTCGCGCTCTGGACCAAGCAGTCCCTGATCGCCGCGCCCCTCGCTCTCGTCGTGGTGATCGGCGCGCGACGACCCCGCGAGGCCCTGCTCTGGACGAGCTGCGCGCTGGTCATGGGGCTCGCCGGCGTGTTCGCGATGCAGCGCCTCACCGGCGACCGATTCTTCTTCCACGTCGTGACGGCGAACCAGACCGCCTTCTCCTTCGATCTCCTGGCCCATCACCTCAGGCTCTTCGTCGGCCTCGCGGCGCCCCTTCTCCCCTGGGTCGTCCTCGGTCTGGCCTCCGCCCGGGCGGAGGACGCGCGCCGGCGCTTCCTGCGGGTCTGGCTCGTCTTCGCGCTCTTCGGCCTCATGAGCCTGGGCAAGACCGGCTCGGGCACCAACTACATGCTCGAGCTGTTCGCGATCCTCTCGGTCCTGGCCGGGACCGGGCTCGCCGGGCTCGCGGACTTCGCCCGCCGGAGCCGCAGGCGCGCGCTGATCGCGAGCGCCGTCCTGGTCGTGATCGTCGCCGTCCATCCGCCGGATCTGGAGGAGGGGAGATTCTCCGCGCGCCTGCCGCGCCGCGATCTCGATCTCGAGGCCGGCATGGCCGCCGTCCGGGCCGAGGTCGGCCGCATCGACGGCGACGTCGTCTCCTGGGACATGTCGCTTCCGGTCCTGGCGGGAAAGAGGCTCGTCTATCACCCCTTCGTCATCCCCGACCTCGTGCGCCGCGGACTCTTCAGCGATGCGGCGCTGCTGACGAAGATCGAGGCCGGCGAGCTCCCCCTCGTGGTCACGAGCTTCGATCTCGACGACGCGGTGCGCTTCGAACGGGAGGCCGGCTCGCTGGCCCCGATGTTCACCGAGCGCGTGCTGGTCGCCCTGCGGCGGCGATACCAGAAGGAGCGTGAGCTGACCTTGCCGGCCCACCTCGGCGGCGCCTGGGTCTTCTATCGACCGAGGTAGTCGAGGGCCGGGCCGCCGGCCGTCACCGGGTGCTCGCCCGGGTCGAGCGGCGGTCGCCGCAGCCAGCTCACCCGGCCCGTTGCCGCATCGAAGCTCACCACCGCGTGGAAGGGCGGCGTCTCGGCGCCGATCTGGGTCGCCGTGGCGAGCAGCGCCCGGACCCGGTCGCGCTGATCGCCGATCGCGATGCCGACGATGCTGGGGTCGTAGACGAGCCCGAGGATCGCCTCGATCTCGTGGGCGTGGCCGGTCACCAGCGGCCCCATGGCTCGCTCCTCGGCGGCGCGGCTGCCCGGAGGCGGCCAGCCGGCGAGGGGATTCTCGATCACGACGAGGCTGTGGGGCGGCAGCGGGCCCAGCGCCGAGAC
>JBFIHP010000418.1:0-3865 GCA_041601735.1 Planctomycetota bacterium
GCAGGGCAACGAGGTCCGCATCGCGGTCTTCGGCCTCGAGAGCGCCGGCGTGGACGGCAAGTGGGGAACGGACGACGACATCATCCCGGGTGACGACATCGAGAAGGTCGTCGGCTTCGTGATGGTCCAGGTCCCCGAGAACTTCGGCTCGGATGGCGACGAACCGACGCCCGAGGACGAGGAGGTCGAGGACCCCGCCGTGGAAGAGAACAAGTGATCGAGACGGGTGAAAGAGCCCGCCGGCTCGAGCGTTCCGTCTCGAGCCAGAGCTGAAAGGAAAGAGCATGACCGCCGCAAGAATGATCCTCGCGGGCCTCGGCCTCGCGATCTGCCTCCTCGCCGCGCCCGCGGGCGCCCAGGAGAACCTCGAACTGGGCAAGATGTGGACCTTCGACCACATCCCGCAGGACTACTTCGAGCAGGAGCACGGCTTCCGCCTCAGCCAGGAATGGCTGGACTCCGTGCGTCTCTCGACCCTGAAGTACGGCGGCGGCTGCTCGGCCTCCTTCGTCTCGCCTCGCGGCCTCATCATGACCAACCATCACTGCGCCCGCGGTGACATCGAGAAGGCCTGCCCCCCCGGGCAGGACTGGGTCAAGAACGGCTACGTGGCCGCGACGATGGCCGACGAGGTCAAGCTCGAGGGCCTGGCCTGCGAGCAGCTCGTCTCCTCGCGGGACGTGACCGCCGAGATGAACGCCGGCATCGACGAGGGCGACGACGACTCCACGGTGGTCGCCAAGCGCAAGGCCAACGAGGAGCGGCTGATCGCCGAGGCGAAGGCCGCCAACCCGGAGAATCGCGCCGCGGTCACCGCTCTTTACCAGGGCGGCGTCTTCATGCTCTACCAGTACCGCGTCTTCACCGACCTCCGCCTGGTCGCGGCGCCCCATCTGCAGACCGCGCACTTCGGCGGCGACCCCGACAACTTCACCTACCCGCGCTGGGGCATCGACTTCACCTTCGTGCGCGCCTACGAGAACGACGAGCCCTTCGACAGCTCCGCCCATTACTTCCGCTTCAAGCCGGAGGGCGCGGTCGAAGGCGACTCGGTCTTCATTCCCGGCAATCCCGGCTCGACCAACCGCCTCATGACCCAGGCCGAGCTCGAATACACCCGCGACACCTACGCGCCGATCCTCCGCGAGCACATCGAGATCCTGCTCAAGTACCTCGAGGCCCGGATCGCGGCGCAGCCCGAGACCAAGCAGAGCCTGCTCCCGCAGGTCCTGCGCTTCGAGAACGGCCGCAAGGCCTGGGGCGGCTACCACGGCGCCCTCCTCGACGACGACTTCATGGCCCAGAAGGCCGCCGCCGAGGCCGCCTTCCGCGGCCGCGTGATGGACGACGAGAAGCTCGCCCGGGCCTACGGCAGCGCCTGGGACGAGATCGCCGACATCAGCGAGCAGATGGCGATCGAGATGCGCGCCAACCGCGTCTACCGCGACCTCGAGAACCCGCTGCTGGCCCGCGCAGCCTCCCTTTTGATGGTCGCCGATCCGGACATCTCGGACCGCGCGCGCAACATGGCGGAGCGAAGCATGGGCGAGGGCGACCTCGCAGCGCTCGAGGCCCCCGAACTCCTGCGCGCCGTGATGTGGCTCGAACACGCCCGCCGCTGGGCCCCCGAGGGCGATGCCTTCGTCGCCGCCCTCATGCCCGACCTGCCGGCCGACGAGGCCCTGGCCGCGCTCTGGGAGCAGAGCGAGCTCGATTCGGGTGCCAAGCTCGCGGAGCTGCTCGAGGGCGGCGCCGAGGCCGTGGCCGCCTCGAACGACCCGGCCCTCGTCGCCGCGCGCGCCATGATGGCCGGGCAGCGCGCCCATCAGGGTCGCCTCCAGCGCCTCAACGTGCGCCTCGAGGCCCAGAAGACCCGCATCGGCCAGGCCCTCTTCGCCGTCTACGGCACCACGGTCTCGGCGGACGCCACGGGCACGCTCAGGCTCTCCGACGGCAAGATCGAGGGCTTCCCGATGAACGGCACCATCGCCCCCTGGAAGACGACCTTCTACTCGCTCTACGGCCGCGCCTACGAGTTCGGCAACGTCTACCCCTTCGACCTGCCGCAGCCCTGGCTCGACAAGAAGGACAAGGTGGACATGACCAAGCCGGTCGATTTCTGCTCGACCAACGACATCATCGGCGGCAACTCCGGCAGCGTGGTCATCGACAAGGACCGCCGCGCCGTGGGCCTCGTCTTCGACGGCAACATCGAGATGCTCGGCAACAACTACATGTACCGGAACGACATCCCGCGCGCGGTCAACGTACACGTCGCCGCGATCCTGGAGTCGCTCGAGAGGATCTACGAGGCGCCCCGCGTCGTCGCCGAGCTGCTCGGCAAGTAGTCGAACGGATCGAGCGAGGCTCCACGAACAGGCCCGCCGTCCCCGGACGGCGGGCCTGCTTCGTTCTCGATCCCGGGGCAGGTGGCGCTGCAGAGGAGCACAGCTCTCACGGACCGGCAGCAAGGCTCCTGCCCATACACTCGAGTCACCTGTAGCAGCCTGCGGCCTGGAATCAATGCATGGTTGCCGTCTGGTCAGTGAAATGCGGTCGCGCCGACATACCGAGCCGACATACCGAGCCAGGCACTTTCCGCCGGGGCGCGGGGCGAGACTGCTGAAGTCGATGGCACCAGCATGCTCTTTTGAGAGCCGAGGAAACGGCGTACCCGTAGGTCCAAGTGGGCGGCGCTCTCGGCTGGTCAGACGTCGGAGATCAGGGGCGAGAGACAACGAACGCAGCCGCCTCCACGGTCTCCGAGGCACGCCATGTCGGCTCGACTCAGGTCGTCGGCAGTTGCACGGTCACGGCCGAAACCAACCCTTGCAGCCGCTTCAAGGCTCCAGGTGACTCAAGTGCATAGGCAGGTCATGGCTCGAAGAGCATCGAAGGTCCGCCGGTCGGGCCGGCGCTCGAATGCCGCTTCGTCGGAGCGACACTCCTCTGGAGCGCGTCCTCCCGGCGCCGCGAGGGGCGCGGACGCGGAAGTCAATCGTCGAGCGGCCGGGGCTCGAGGCCGAGGAGCCGTTCCAGACCCTCGTCGATCATCGCGTCGATCAGCTCGCGTTCCTCCGGCTCGGTCCTGCGGCCGCGTTCCCCGAGCAGGTAGGCGATGAAGTCCATCACCAGACGGCGTCCGGCCGGCGCGCGCGCCAGCTCGTGCTCGAGGAAGCCCGAGACGCAGACCCGGCTGCGCTGATCGAGGCAGTGTTCGAGCAGCACCCGGCCCTTGCCCTCGAGGCGCACGCGCTCGCCCTCCTCGTGGACCGGGAGCCCGCCGTCGAGGCCCTCATCCCCCGCGCTCGCCTGGAGATCGCCGAAGCGATCGAAGCTGCGCAGGGCGAGGACGAAGCCCTCGCCGCCCGGAATCCCGGCCAGCCCGGCCGTGCGGAGCGCCCGGGCCTCCGCCTCGAAGGCCTCGGGACCCAGCGAATCGCGCGAGACGGCGCCGCGAGACAGTGCGTGGTTGACGATCATGACGGATTCTCCCACCTTGTTCCCATTGAGACCAGCGCGACGCCCCGGAGGTCGCCCACGCTCGAGGTGAAACCATGACCCGCTCCGCCCTGCTCTTCGTTCTCGCCCTCGTCATCCTCCGGCCCGCCGCGGCCCAGGACCCCGAACTTGGCCTCCTGCCCGAGGACGTGATGTCGCTCCGCGTCGCGCTCGACGCGATCCCGAGTCCGGACGGGACGCTGGTCGCCTATCGTCTCACGCAGCCGCGCGGAGCCGACGAGGCGCCAGGGCCGGACCACGTCCATCTCTGGCTCGGCGAGACCACCGGCGAACACCGGCCGCGGCGACTAATCGGCGGCAACCGACGGGTCTCGGGCGTGGCCTTCCGACCCGACGGCCGCGA
>JBFIHP010000419.1:0-3861 GCA_041601735.1 Planctomycetota bacterium
CGAGTCGCGCACCTCGATGCTCCGCTCCGACCTCGAGATCGGCGAGGCGCGCGTCCTCGCCTTCGTCGCGCGTCTCGCACCGGTGAAGAACTGCGCCGCGTTCCTGAGGGTGGTGGCGCGACTCCGGGCGACGACGAAGCTGCCCCTGGTCGGCCTCATCGCCGGGGGCGGCGACCGGGCGGAGGAGGGGCGGCTCCAGGATCTCGTCGATCGACTCGAGCTGCGGCCTCATCTGCGCTGGCTGGGCTATCGCCGGGACGTGCCCGATCTGCTGCGACTCGCCGACGTCCTGGTCTCGACCTCGATCAACGAGGGGACGCCCCTGGGCCTGCTCGAGGGACTCTGGTGCGGCACGCCGGTGGCGGCCTTCGACGTGGGCGGCGTGACGGACACCTTGGGCGGCCGACCGGGAACCCGGGTCGTGGCGGCCGGACTGGAGGAGGCCCTGGCCCTGGCGATCGCCGACCTGCTGGAGGAGGGGAGGATCGAGGGTGCGAAGCTGGATGCGGTCCGAAGCGACCTGACCCGCGAATTCGGCCCCGATCGCCTGATCGAGGACCTGGGTCGGCTCTACCGGGAACTCGCCGTCAGTCGCGAACCCCGAGAGCGTCGGTGATGAAGTTGGAGACCTTCTGCTGGGCCTGATTGTCGCGCCAGCCCACCCACCAGAACTCGACGCCGACGTCGGAGCGTCCCTGCTCCTCTTCGCTGGGGCGGCACCAGACGACGCGGCCCATGGAGATCACGGAGGTTGGAAAGCCGGGCAGATCGACCTCGAGTGCGAGCATCGTGCCGACATCGATCACCTCGGCGCTCGAGAAGCAGATCCCGCCGCCGGAGATGTTGCTCATGACGGCCGCCTCGCCCTCGGCCGGCTCGGCCAGTTCGCCGACGTCCGCGAGCGGTCGGTACTTGAGCGGGCAGGCGCGACTCACCCGGGGGAAGTTTCGGTTCGATTCCACCACGGCGTCTCGATGCTGGGGCTTCATGCTCGGGTCCCTCTTCGCTGCTTCCGCCCGTCTTATCGACCCGATCGAACTCGGACTTTATTCAGTCCCGGTTCTCCGGGGCCTCGATCAGGCGAAAATGCCCGCTCTTGGCCCGGATCCGGCCCTTGATGGCGCCGAGCGCCCCCCGGGCGGCCGCCGGATCGGCGAGCAGGCCCTCGATCGCCCGGCGGAGCTCGGTCCCGGCGACCAGGCGCAAGGCGTTGCGGGCGCGGGCCTCGCGCTCCTCGGCCTCCTCCGGCGCGGGGCGGGCCAGGGCCTCGAGGAATCCGTTGACCCCCAGGTCGGCGATCAGCTCGGCGGCCGCCTCGGATTCGCCGGCGACCAGGGCCTCGTCGAGGGCCTTGACCCGGGCGGCGAAGTCCTTCAGCGGGGACTGTCCCGCGGAGCGCTCGGTCGCGGCGCGATCGACGGCGGCGAGGACGGCCTCGAGCGCGCGTGCCAGCGCCGCCTTCTCGATCTCCGCCGCCCGGTCCCGGCCGCGCAGCACGTCGGTCATGTACGCGGGCAGGGCCGCGCGGAAGTCGCGGGTCTCGTAGCGACCGCGCAGGAGTTCCAGGTCGGCCTCCGGGCAGAGCGTGAGGAAGGCGGCGTCGAGCCCCTCGGCCGCGAAGGCCTTGTGGTCGGTGGGCAGATCGCCGGCGAGGACCTCGGCATCGGCGACGAGCGCGGGCGCGCGATTGGCGTAGGGGCGGAGGCTCGACCCGACCACGAGTCGATCGCCGCGGCCGCAGAGGTCGAGGACCAGCACGCGATCCACGGCCAGCGAGCGACGCGCCTCGCACCAGGCCTGCGCGCCGAGCAGCCCCTTCTGCGAGCCGTCGAGGAAGAGGATGCGCAGCGGCAGGGCGAACCCATCCCGTTGCCGCAGCCGTCGGGCGAGGGCCAGCAGCACCGCGCATCCGGAGGCGTCGTCGTTGGCGCCGGCAGAGCCGGTCCGGACGTCGTGATGGGCGGCGAGCACGAGAGGCGGCCCCTCCTCGGGGCCGAAGCGCAGCTCGAGATTCACACCCTTCAGGCGGGCGTCCACGAAGGGGAGCCGTTCGAAGGCGATGCCGTCGGCTTCCAGCACGCTCTCGATGAAGGTGCGGCGGGCGCCGGCGGCCTGTCCGGCCATGCGCTCGCAGAGTTCGAAGAGCTCGATCTCGACCGGGTCGGGGTCCTGGGCGAGCGCCGAAACCGGCAGGAGGAGGTGAAGGGCGAGGAGCAGGAGGCCGGGGCTGCGCAGGGTCACGAGACTGTCTCCGGAGGGCGGGGTGCGGGCCGCATCATAGCAGACGCTTCGCCCGGCCGTCCTTGACGGCGTGTCCGGAGGGGCCTTGAATGTCCGGACGCCACCCCGACGAGGAGTTCGCTCATGCGCCCGAACCAGCTGATCCTGATCGCGCTTGCCCTCGTCCTCGGAGCCCGCCTCCAGGCCCAGGACGAGCTCCGGTTCCGGGCGACTCCGATGGCCGGCGTGTCCGCCGTCGAGGGGACGCCGCTCGGCATCGAGATCGAGGCCCTCGACCCGCTCGGCCGCGGCCTCGGGGACTTCGACTGGGCGGCTCTCGACGGTCGCTTCGAGGGCCTGCGCGATCTCGAGGACCGACCCCTCTCGACCCTGGAGGGTCTCGACGACCGGGGCGGCATCCAGCGCAGCCGGGTTCGCATCGAGGAGGGCAAGCTGCTCCTCGAGAACGTCGTCCTGGACGGCGACCTCGTCCTCGTCGTCGCGGGCCGGGAGTACGTCCTCATCGACTCGCCGGCCTTCGGGCTGGCGGCGATCCTCCCGCCCCTGGTGGCGATCCTCCTCGCGATCATCAGCCGCCAGGTCATCCTGGCGCTCTTCCTCGGCGTCTTCGCCGGCACCTGGGTGATCGCGGGCGGCGCCTGGGGGGGCTTCGTGCAGGCGGCGACGACGACGATCCCGGACGCCCTCGACGGCGATCACATCCGCATCGTCATCTTCTCCTGCCTGCTCGGCTCGCTGGTCGCGATGGTGGCGCGCATGGGCGGAACCCAGGCGATGGTCGCCGCCATGACGCGCTTCGGTCGAACGCGCCGCGGCGCCCAGTTCACGACCTGGCTCACCGGCATGATGATCTTCTTCGACGACTACGCGAACGCGCTCCTCGTCGGCAACACGATGCGTCCGGTCACGGACCGGCACCGGGTCTCGCGCGAGAAGCTCTCCTTCCTGGTCGATGCGACCTCCGCCCCGGTGGCCTGCGTCTTCATCATCTCCACCTGGATCGCCACCGAGATCAGCTACATCGCCGGGGAGCTCGCCAACCCGGAGGTCCAGGCCGCGACCGGCCTCGGCGCCGAGGCCGCCTATCAGGTCTTCCTGGCCACCATCCCCTACAACTTCTACCCGCTCCTCACGCTCGCCTTCGGTCTGATGATCGTCTGGAGCGGACGCGACTACGGACCGATGCTGAAGGCGGAGCGCCGCGCGCTCTTCGAGGGCAAGCTCCTGCGCGACGGTGCGACCCCGCTGAGCTCGCGCGAGATGGACGAACTCGAACCCGTGGACCCGACCCGCATGCGGGTGATCAACGCGATCATCCCCATCGGCACGGTGATCCTCTCGGTCATCCTCGGTCTCCTGTTCACGGGGCAGGAGAGCCTCGCCGGCGACGCGGCCGCGCTGCGCATCGAGATCGAGGGCGGCGCGATCGAGGCGGCGAATCTCGTCGCCGCCGAGACTCGCCTCGCGGCGCTCGAAGATCCGGGTCTCAAGGACGTCTTCGGGGCCGCGAACAGCTACACGGCGCTCATGCTCGCGGCCTTTCTCGGCGTCCTCGTCGCCGTCGTCCTCGCCGTGGGGCAGAGGCTGATGACCATCGGCGACGCCATGGACACGGTCACC
>JBFIHP010000420.1:0-3861 GCA_041601735.1 Planctomycetota bacterium
CGGGCGGGCGAGCCCTTCGACGACGCCCTCGACGAGGCCGAGCGCCCGGCGAGAGAGCACGCGATGCGCCGCAAGGATCGAGCCGACACCCGATCGGCCGAGGAGGCCGCCGGCAGCCTGAGCGCCGCAGCCGAACCGAGGATCGACCGGTCCGTCTCTCGCCCCGCTGATCGAAGCATTCGCCCCGATGATCTCAACTCTCGCGGCGAAGATCGGCCGGAGCGACCCCCGGCCTCTTCCGGTGACGCGACGGCGACAAGGCCCCGCGAGCCGGACTTCCGTTCGCCGGTCGGCGGCGAGTCGTCCGCCGGGGAAGCGCAGCGCGCGGTCGAGAGGCTCGCTCCGCGATCCACGGCCGCGCCTGCGACCAACAAGGATGCAACCGGCTTCGGTCCGCCCGGCGCCCAGCCGAAGGACATGCTCGCGCCTCGTCCCGGCCCCGGCCCGGCCCCCGCCGCGAGCGAGGTCGGCGCCCACCGGGCCACCGATCAGGCGCTCACCAAGCCGGCGGGCGAACAGGCCGCGGTCGCGCAGGCCGCGGTCCGCCCGGCGCTGCCGGGCGAGCCGGCCCTCGAGCCCCAGGTCAGGACACCGCAGGGGGAGAACGGACCGGAGGGGCCGGCTCCGTCGAGCCCGCATGCGGACGGCGAGACCCTCGGTGACGACGGCGATCAGGACGCCCCTCGAGGCGAGGCCCGAACCGAGAGCGCCGCGACGGCCCTCGATCTCGACGGCCTCGAGGACGCGTCGGACGAGCCCGCCGAATTCGAGATCCCCCCGATCCGGGCGACGAAGGCGTCCCCGAGCGTCGCGACCCCCACCGTCTCGACCGCGACGAGCAACGGCACGACCGAGGCGCCGGGCATCGTCTCGACCTCGAACGGCGCCGGCAACCCCGTCGCCACGCCCGCCGCTCCCCGGCTCGAGAGCCTGGTCGAGCAGCTGCGCATGAACCTCGCGCCGGGCCTCAGCCGCATCAGCTTCATCGTCGATCCGCCCGAACTCGGCCGGGTCACGGTCCGCCTCATGATGCGCCGCGGGCGCCTGTTCGGCGAGCTCAGCGCCGACAACGAGGACGTCGCCCGGACGCTGGAGCGCGGCCTCGACAGCTTGAAGAACACGTTGCGGGACTCCGGCATCAACGTCGAGAACCTGCGCGTGCAGCAGGAGAACGTCCAGTCGGATCGAGACTTCGCCGAACGGCGGCCAGGCTCGGATGCCGAAGGGCGTGATCGATCGGACCGACGAGCCGATCGCGAATCCGTGCGCGGAGAGAGCGCGCGATCGAAGAGGACGACCCTCGATGCGACCGATTCCGGCCGCGTCAATCTAGTGGCTTGAGGAGAGAGAGATGGAAATCGCAGGTCTCAACGGAGCCGGTGGCGCGAGTGCGGGAGGAGGATCCTCCTCGGTCGTGAACTCCATGGAGTTCATGAGGCTGCTCACCACCCAGCTCAAGAACCAGAATCCATTCGAGCCCATCTCGGACTCGGAATTCATCGGCCAGATGGCGCAGTTCTCCGGCCTCGAGGAGAACCAGAAGCAGACGAAGGCCCTCGAGGGTCTGACGGCCGCGATGTCGGCGAACGCCAGCCTCCAGGGCCTCGCCCAGGCGGCCAGCCTCATCGGCAAGGAGGTCACCTACGCCAGCCCCCAGGGCACGGAACTGCAGGCCGACATCGTCGGCGTCAAGTTCCTGCGCGGAGCGATCAACCTGATCACCAAGGACCAGGGCACGGTGCCCCTCGGCAACGTGATCTCCATCGGCGGGACGTCGACGGAGAATCAGACCCTGACCAACGCAGGCGCCACCGTCTGAATTGACTCCAAAGGACGACCGACCCATGAGAGAGGGGCGGCGATCCAGGTATTTCGGGAGAGAGAGATGTTCGGAGCACTTCGTGTCGGCCTGACGGGATTGCGCGCCAACCAGCGCTACCTCGACGTCATCGGCAACAACCTCACCAATGCGGAGACGAGCGGCTTCAAGGCCGATCGCCTCACCTTCAGCGACATCCTGTACAGCACGCAGCGACAGGCCACGGGGCCGTCGGCGAGCCTCGGCGGCGTCAACTCGCGACAGTTCGGCACCGGCGTCAAGGTGGCGAGCATCGACCAGCTGCAGACCCAGGGCAACCTGATCGACACGGGGCGGACCTTCGACCTCGCGCTGCAGGGTCAGGGCTTCTTCGTCCTTGGCAACGGCAACGAGACCCTCTACAGCCGGGTCGGTTCGTTCACGCTGGACCGCGAATCGAACCTCGTCGATACCCGAACCGGTCTTCACGTGAAGAACCTCGCGGGCTCGAACATCCAGCTCGACACCGACGCCTCCGCTCCGGCGGTCGCGACGACGAGCGTCACCTTCTCGGGCAACCTGCCGGCTCAGGTCACCGGCCCGCTCGCCGAGGTCCAGACCAGTTCGAAGGCCTTCGAGGAGCACATCGAGGCGATGTTTGCCAGCACCGCGGCCTCCGGCCCGGTGACCGACCTGGCCGGCAAGACCGTTGCATTCAAGGTCGATGCGGGCACCTCGGTCGACGTCACCTTCTCGGCCGGCGTCGCCACGATGGCCGACATCGCGAGCGAGATCACCGCCGCCTTCGCCGGCAAGACTTCGAAGCTCCAGGCCGCCGACAACGGCGGCGTTCTCGAGCTGACGAGCCCGTCCTCCGGAGCGGCTTCGCGCATCCAGATCTCGACGACCGACGTGAACGCCCAGAACGCCCTCGGCCTCGGCGGTAGCTCGAGGGTCGAGAACGGCAGCGAGGCCGCGGTCCTGGGGACGACCCGCCTCAGCGATCTCAATGCCAACACCACGAACTACGTTGCCGGCGATCAGATCCAGGTCACCGGCCTGGACAGCCAGGGCCAGACCGTGAATGCGACCTTCACGTTCACGACCGGCGACGAGACCATGGACGACCTCATCACCTTCCTCGACGGCGAGCTGGCCGGCGCCACCGTGAGCCTGAATGCCGACGGCAAGATCCAGATCGATGCCGACGACACGGGCCCGAATCCGCTGATGATCACCATCGCCGACGACGCCGGCAACATCGGCAAGAGCAGCTTCGGGGCCTACGCCTTTGTCGCCGATCAGGAGGGAACCGGGCCGGACACGCGCAACACCTCGATCACCGTCTTCGACAGCCTCGGGATCTCGCACACCCTCTCCGGGCAGTTCGAGCGCCAGGACGACGGCAGCTGGAACCTGTCCTTCAGCGTGCCCGACGACGAGGGCGCGGTCGTCGGTACGCCGCTCACCGGCCTGACCTTCGGTCCCGACGGCGCCTTCCAGGGCGCTGCCAACTCGAGCGTCGATCTGACCTGGAGCAACAGCGCGAGCCCGCAGACCGTGACCATCGACTTCGGCTCGGTCGGCAGCCTGCTCGGGCTGACCCAGTACGGCAGCGAAAACGACGCGCAGGCCAGTGCGCAGAACGGCTACGCCGCCGGCACGCTGGCGTCGCTGAGCGTCAACTCGAGCGGCACGATCCAGGGCTTCTACTCCAACGGAGCCATCCTCGACCTCGAGAGTATCGGGATCGCGCGCTTCCAGAACTACGCCGGCCTCCAGAGGGAGGGATCGACCCTCTTCCGCGCCAGCGACAACTCGGGCGTGCCGCTCGTCGGTCAGGCCGGCGTGAGCGGCGCCGGAACGATCGTGGGCGGCGCTCTCGAGGGCAGCAACGTGGATACCGCGGAGGAGTTCGTGCGGCTCATCGAGGCCCAGCGCTCCTTCCAGGGCTCCGCCCGCCTCGTGACGACGGCGGACGAGATCTTCGCGGAGCTCCTCCAGATCATCTGATCCGGCAGGGATTTGGCGTCACCGAGGGGCCTCGCCGCCCCGGTTCGACG
>JBFIHP010000421.1:0-3860 GCA_041601735.1 Planctomycetota bacterium
CTCGCGGGGATCGCGGTCGTCCTGCTCATGATCCGGCAGGAGTCACGCGACCGCGCCCCCCGGACACCCTCGAGCAGGGCGCGGGCGGTCCGACGCGACGCCTTCGCCGAAGCGCTCGTCGCCGCCTCGCCGGCCGATCTCGCGCGCTGGGGGCTCGGCCTCACCGTCGTCGCCGCCCTCGGCGCCGCCGCGATCGCCCTCGCCGAGTCGTTCCTCTACACCGCGCGCTTCGCACCGCGGCTCTTCGATCCCGCGGTTCTCGCCGACTACCGCCTGCGCATCGTCGATCTGGCCCTGATGTTCGGACTCGGCGTCGCCGCCGGCACGCTCGTTCCGGTGATCTACGTGCGCGTCTTCACGCGGAGGGACGGAGCCTCGCGGCGCATCCTGCGCGCGACGCGCACCGTGTCGTTCACCGCGACCGCCTTCTCGGCCTTCGCCTTCGCCTTCGTCGTGGGCGACGAGATCCTGAAGACGGGCGTGGCTCCGCACACGGCCGCCTTGCACCTTCTGGTCTTCCGGCTCTGGAGCGCGCGGATGCGCGCCAATCTCGAGGCGGCCGACATGGGCCTTCTCGGCGGCGAGGCACCCGAGCCTCGGACCGTCTGGCTCTCGCTCTTCTGCGCGGTCTTCCTCCTGCCGGTCGCCTCCCTGCCGCGCTCCCTGCGCGAGGCCATCCTGCGATCGGCTCCGGCGGCCCATGTCCTGAATGCGGCGATCGGGTTCATCTGGCTCGCCGTCTTCGTGCTCTTGAGCTACCCCGAGCTCGAGGACTTCCGCAGCCGCTTCATCTCGCTCGCGATCATCACCGCGGTCGTCGTCTTCCTCCTGGCGGTCCTCTCGCTGCTCTTCGCCCTGCCGGTGATGCGCCGGAAGCGGCCCGGGCGCGCCTACGTCTCGGTCGTGGCGGGGATCGCGATCTTCGGCTTCGCCTCGTCGTTCCGGCCGGTCGCGAACGACGTCGCCCAGATCCTGAACGAGTACTCGCGCTTCGGCTTCATGCTGCGCAAGGCCTCGATTCGCGAGTTGATCAGGCCGAAGAATCGCGCGGGACTCGATCCCGTGGCCTCGCCCTTTCCCTATCACGGCCCGGGCGAGGACCGGCTCAGCAGCGTCGTGCCCGACCTCTACGCCGAAAGCCGGCCGCCGATCTTCATCGTCCTCTGGGACGCGGGGAGGCCCGATCGGATGGGCGTCTACGGTCACGACCGGCCGACGACTCCCAACGCCGATCGGATGGCGGCTGAGGCCGTCGTCTTCGATCGGGCCGACAGCGGCGCCACCGCGACGACCTGCGGCGTGCGCCACCTGTTCACCGGGCACTACTCGACGCGCTACATGATGAGCCGCGAGCACGCCCCCTTCTTCCTCCATGCGCTGCGCCCCTTCGGCTACCGCCGTTTCCTGATCACCGCCTTCGGCACCGACCTCAACGGCGTGAGCCTCGACTCCTTCATGCGCAACGCGCCGGCGCCGGAGACCGACGGTTCGCGCTTCGTGCACCTCGCCCTGCACCCTCAGGGGCTCACCCGCGAGCGTCCCGACCGCGAGAAGACCGACAACGTCATCCGCGAGTGGCGACGCATCGCGGCGGAGGAAGGGCCGGAGGCGCTCGACGGCTCGCTGACCTTCCTGCACCTCACGGGGACGCACTTCCCCTGGTACAACCGGAATCCGATCCACGACTTCGGTCCGCGGCCCGAGGACCGCTACGACGGCGAGATGGCCCGGGTGGACGCGCTGACCGGCGAGGCCTTCGACACCCTGCGCGAGCTGGGCGTCTGGGACCGGGCGATCGTGATCCTGGTGGCCGATCACGGGACCGGACTCGGCGAGCACGGACGCTACGCCGGTTTTCTGCCCTACGAGGAGCAGATCCGCGTGCCCTTCATCATCAAGGCGCCCAGCTTCGCCCCGCGCCGCATCGACGAGCCCGTCGCCACGATCGACCTGGCTCCGACCCTTCACTCGCTCTTCGCGCCGGGCGCGGCGAATCCCTACCACGGGGTCAGCCTGATCGATCTGATGGCGGGGCGGCGCGAGCGGCTGGAGCGCCGGGCGATCCTCTGCCTCTGCGCCTTCGAGGACGCCTACTCGATGCTCCTCGACCGGCGCTGGAAGCTGCACTTCCATCGCCGCGAGAACTACGCCCTGCTCTTCGATCTCGAGAACGATCCCGGCGAACTCCGCAACCTCTTCGCGACCGAACCCGAACGCCGGGAGGAGGCGCTGGCCCTGATGAGGTCCTTCCTCTGGGACGGCAGCCGGCTGGGCTTCGGGAATCCCTTCCACTACTCCGACTGGACGCCGCCGGCCGAGGCGCGGCGCTGAGCGGGTCTCAGCGCAGCTGCAGCACGCCGATCGACGACTCGCGCACCAGGACCATCGCGATGCCGAGGTCGGGCGCCATGGTGCGGAAGGACATGGTCTTGAGGTCCTCGCCGTCGAATTCCGCGCCGGGCTCCTTGGCGAAGTAGATGCCGTCGTCACCCGCGCTGCGGCCGGTGAAGACCTGGAGCCGATGCGAATTCCTTCCGGTCCTCTTCATGGCGAACAGGTCGCCGATGCCGTCGCCGTTCATGTCCTCGCCGACCTGGAAGTTCTTGCGCGCGCCCCAGAGACCGAAGTCGTCCTTGTCCATCTCGAGTTCGAGGAGCCGCGTCGGGCGGTTGTCGAAGGGGCTGGGCGCACCCTTGATCCCGCGGTGGATGTGGAAGGTGATCTTGACCGTCCCCATCATCCGCTGCAGGGCATCGGACATGCCGGCGCCGTAGCTGCCGAAGACGAGGTCGAGCGCCCCGTCGCCGTCGATGTCGATGAAGTTCGGCCCGTTGCCGACGACGCCCTGCACGCGGAGGGCGAAGTCGGGGCGTCGCGAGAACAGCTCCTTCTCGCGATTGATCAGCACCACGAGGGTCGTGCGCAGGTCGGTGATGCCGCTCGCCGGCGTGCTCATGCGCGAGAGGAAGAGATCGGGGCGACCGTCGCCGTTCAGGTCGTCGAGGCTGACCTCGGTCTGCTCGATGATGCCGTCGCTGTCGAGACCGGAGAGCCAGGGCAGGACGAACTCGACCGGGTTGTCGGCATCGAAGCCGCGCGCCTCCTTCTGGAGGCGGGCGAAGAGGCCGGTCGAGTCGAACCAGACCATGTCCTTGCGGCCGTCTCCGTCGAGATCCGAGAAGATCGGGCGGGGGTAGCTGCGCAGGTAGTCGAGGTGGCCGGTGCCGTCCGAGGTGACCCGCCTCGTTCCGGCGACCTCGAGGAGCAGGGGGGGCGCAAAGCCGCCGCTCCCGTCGGCGAAGAGCATCACGATGCCGTCGTCGCCCGGCAGGAAGAGATCGTCGTGACCATCGCCATCGACGTCGGTCGGCCAGTGCCAGAAGCCGGGCGCTCCGACCAGCGGCGTGCGGATCAGGTTGGTGAAGGCGATCTCGGCCCCGGTCTTCGTGAGCTTCTTGTCGTCGTCGAGCGCGAGGAAGCCGACGCGGTCGGTCCGGATGAGCGCGAGTTGCCTGCCCGAGCCGAGGCCGAAGTCTCCCAGCGCGAGCGCGACGACGTCGCGCTCCATCGTGCCGCGGTCGAGGCGCCAGTCCTCGCCCTCGCGACGGGCGAGGCTGTAGGGGCGCCCCTCGTCCTCGAGCGGGTGGAAGACGAGGATCTCGCGCCAGCCGTCGCCGTCGAGATCGAAGATGAACCAGTCGTCGATCGGCCGGCCGAAATCGACGTTCTTGTACTCGTTCTGCAGCGGCGCGGCCTGCAGGGCCAGGTGCAGGATCGCCGTCAGGGCGAGCTTCATCAGCACGGCAGGTCCTTTCTCTCGAAGGCGAAGACGGCCGTCAGACCGAAGAAGAGGGCCATTC
>JBFIHP010000422.1:0-3847 GCA_041601735.1 Planctomycetota bacterium
GTTCGTGTAGCGCCCGGCGTCGGCCGCGGCGATCAGATCACCGGGGTTCTTGGCCGAGGCCTCGGCCGGCAGGGCCTTCCCGAGGGCCGCGACGGTCTTCTTGCCGAACTCCGAGAACTCGAGACCCAGGCCGGAGAGCGCGTCGGTGGCGAGGATGCCGGGGCCGCCCGCGTTGGTCACCACGGCGACGCGGTTGCCCTTCGGCAGGGGCTGGTGCAGCAGGGCACCGGCGAAGCTGAACATCTCGCGGAGGCTATCGGCCCGGAGCACGCCGCACTGGCGCAGGAAGACGTCGACGACGCGATCGGCGCCGGCCACGCTGCCGGTGTGCGAACCGGCCGCACGCGCGCCGCGCAACGAGCGCCCGGACTTCACCGCGATGATCGGCTTCTTGCCGCGCAGCCGCTCCGCGACCTGCCGGAAGCGCTGCGGGTCGCCGAGTGACTCGAGGTAGAGCAGGATGACCTCGACCCCGGGGTCGTGCTCCCAGTAGGCGAGCAGATCGTGGGCACCCACGTCGGCGCGGTTGCCGACGCTCGCGAACATCCGCAGGCCGAGGCCGGTGCTGCGAGCGTGGGCGAGGATCGCCTCGCCCAGGGCGCCGGACTGCGAGACGAAGCCGATCTTGCCCTGGATCGGCGTCTCGGCCGCGAAGGAGGCGTTCATGGAAACGGCGGGATCGGTGTTCAGGATGCCCATGCAGTTCGGACCGATGACCCGGATGCCGTGTCGCGCGGCGATGCGCAGGATCTCCTCCTCGCGCTTCAGGCCCTCCGGGCCCACCTCGCGGAAGCCCGCGGACACGACGATGACGCCCTTCACGCCCTTCTTGCCGCATTCGCGCATGACCTTGGGCACGAACTGGGCGGGGACGACGATCACCACCAGGTCGATCGGATCGGGGATCGAGGCCAGACTCGACCAGGCCTTGATCGAGAGCACGACGTCGGCCTTCGGGTTGACCGGATAGACCGGGCCGGTGAAGCCGCCGGCGACGAGATTGCGGACGACCTCGTGTCCGATCGTCTGCGGCCGGCGCGAGGCGCCGATCACGGCAACGCTGCGCGGCCGGAACAGACCGTCCAGGCTCGGCTTCTCGACTTCGTTCTTCATGGCCACGCTCTCCCCTTCGCCAAGGGGACGAGCCGCCCGAGACGGTCGCGGCCTCCCCGGGGGATTCTGACAAGTTCCGCTCCGATCCAAAGGGCGCGACTCGTTGTCACGCCGCGCGCGGATGCTCATGATCTCGACATGGTCACGCTTCGAGATCGGCTCGCGCGAGCACCCTTCCATCTGGCGCTCTCGGCCGGCTACTTCGGCTTCTACGCCCACGCGGGATTCCTCGCCGCCCTGGAGACGGCGAAACTGCGGCCGCGAAGCTGGTCCGGGGCGAGCGCGGGCGCCCTCGTCGCGGCCCTCGGGGCGGCGGGCATCAGCGCGGATCGGCTGGCCGAGGAGCTCCTCGACCTGCGAAGGAGGGATTTCTGGGACCCCGGCTTCGGTCTGGGACTCCTGCGCGGTCGCAAGCTCGAGCGACGCATCGCCGAACTGGCGCCGGTCAAGAGGCTCGAGGACTGCCGGGAGCCGGTGGCGATCTCGATCCTCGATCTCCGTTCGCGGCGCCTCGTGGTCCGGCGCAGCGGCGATCTCGCTCGCATCGTCCATGCATCGCTCGCGGTCTTCCCGCTGTTCATGCCGGTCCGTCTCGACGAGGGGCGGGCAGCCGACGGCGGCGGCCTCGATCGCCCCGCCCTGGCCGGCGTGGCCCCTGAGGAGCGCGTGTTGCTCCACGACCTCGTCGGACGCTCCGGGCGTCTCTCGCGCGTCGATCGGCCCGAACTCGAGGTCCATCGCCTCGTGACTCCGGGGCTGCCCCGCCTCGGCCCCTTCCGGATGACGCGCGGCCCCGAGGCCCTCGAGACGGCGCGCGGGGCCACGCTCGCGGCGCTCGACCGCGGCTGAGCGGCCCTTCTTCTCGGATCTCGGCCTGGGACGCCCCCCCCGCTTCCCATAGGATCCCGCCATGAGCGATCCCAGCGCAGCCCGACCGGACCTGAGCCGGCTGAAGATCGACCGGCGCCAGGTCCGCAAGCGCCGCCGCGGACCGAATCTCTGGATCGCCCTGATCCTGATCGGTCTGGCCGCGGGCGCCTGGTGGTGGCGCGGTCGCAGCGGGCCCGAGGAGACCGCCGCGCCGGAGGAGACCGGCCCGCGCATCGTCACCGCCGAGCTCTGGCAGGCAAACTCGAGCAGCGACATCTCGGCCAACGGCTACGTGATCGCGCGGCGCCGCGCGGCGCTCTCGACCGTGCTCTCCGGACGACTCATCGAGATCGACGTCGAGGAAGGGAGCCGGGTCGAGGAGGGTCAGGTGGTCGCGCGCATCCAGTTCGACGACTACGAGAGCGCCCTCGAAGAGGCGGACCGCGCCCTCGCCGCGGCGCGAGCGCGTCTGGAACAGGCGCGCGCCGCCGCCGAGGCCCAGAAGAGCCGCGTCGCGCAGAGCGAGGCCGGCATCCGGATCGCCGAGGAGCGCATCGCCGGGGTCGAGACCGACCTCGCCGAGGCCATTCGCGATCGCGACCGCAACGAACTCTCCTTCGAGCGCGGCGTGATCACCGAGGCCGAATGGGATCGCTTCGTCACCGAGGTCACGCGCCGGGAGAACCTGCTCGAGACCCGCAAGGCGGAGCTCGAGCAGAGCCGCCGCCTGGTCGAGGCCGACCGCCGCGACCTCACGAGCGCCCGGGCCGGCGTCGCCATCGCGGAGTCGGAGTGCGCCCAGGCCGAGGCGGCCCGGAACTCCGCGGCGGTGCTTCTCGAGAAGACCTTCGTCCGCGCCCCCTTCGCCGGGGTGATCGTCGACAAGGGCGCCGAGCAGGGCGAGGTCGTCGCCGCCACGGGCGCCGGCGGCAACTCGCGCGGCAGCGTCGCGACCCTCGTCGATCTCGCGACCCTCGAGGTCCAGATCGAGCTGCCCGAGACCCGTCTCGGCACCGTGACGGCCGACAACCCCGTCGAGATCTACCTCGACGTCGAGCCGGCCCGCGCCTGGCCTGGTCGCGTCCGGCAGATCTGGCCGAAGGCCGATCGCGGCAAGGGGACGGTGGAGATCCGCGCGATCTTCAGGGAGCGCCCCGAGGTCCTGCGTCCCGAGATGGGCGCCCGCGTCGTCTTCCTCTCCGGAGAGGCCGACCCCGACGCCCCGCGCCTCGTGAGCGTGCCCGTGTCGGCGCTCAGGAAGGACGGCGACAAGGACTGGCTCTTCCTCGTCGAGGACGGCAAGCTCGTCCGCCGCGAGGTGCTGATCGAACGCAAGCAGGGCCGCCGGGCGCTCCTGCGCACCGGCCTCGATGCCGGTGACCGAATCGTGGATCGTCCCGGACGCGACCTGCGCGAGGGCGAGGGATTCTCGAACGAGGACAGGTGATGAGCGACAAGTCGATCGTGGTGCGCGGCGTCTCGAAGGCCTACGAGCGCGGCGGCGAGACCCTGCAGGTGCTGGACGGGGTAGACATGGACATCCCCGGCGGCCAGTTCCTCGCCCTCACGGGCCCCTCGGGATCGGGCAAGTCCACGATCCTCAACTTCCTCGGCGGCCTCGCCCAGCCCGACGACGGTTCGATCGTCGTCGCCGGCGAGGAGCTGACGGCGATGAACGCGGCCGATCTGGCCGAGTGGCGCTCGCGCTCGGTGGGCTTCATCTTCCAGTCCTTCAACCTCATCCCCGTCCTGACCGCGCTCGAGAACGTCGAGCTGCCGCTGCTCCTGCAGCCGCTCTCGCGCTCCGAGCGTCGAGCTCAGGCGGAATACGCCCTCGAGCTCGTGGGACTCAGCGATCGCCTGA
>JBFIHP010000423.1:0-3832 GCA_041601735.1 Planctomycetota bacterium
GTGGCGAGGAGTGGCACTACCCATCGGCCCGATGGCTCGAGTCGGCCGCACGCCTTGCCGACATCGCCGAGCGCCTCTTGCCCGCCATCGAGAGCGAGGAAACG
This sequence comes from Planctomycetota bacterium, assembly GCA_041601735.1. GTDB lineage: Bacteria > Planctomycetota > DRQF01 > JACKGY01. The sequence goes on from JBFIHP010000423.1 coordinate 105, forward strand.
CCGCTTCCGGTGGACGACCCGACGACCCTCGCCGAACTGGAATACGTCGCCCGGATCCTGGGCCGCGGCGTGGAACTCACCGCAGCCTACGCACGGGTCCTGGTTCAGGCCGACCGCGAGACCCATCCCAACATCTTCTTCCGCGGCGCCTGCGCCGCACTGACCGCGGCAGCCGAGAATCGAGATGACGACGGCCAGGAGGGTCGGAGACTCCGCCAGCTGGCAGGCACCTGGTTCGAGGAATCGCTGGCCCGATGCCGCATGGCGGCCCGGGCCGGCGTGATGCCGCGGCCGATGGTGAAGCTCATGGTCGAGGAAGCACTGAAGGACGAGGGGCTCGAGCCGGTACGCGAGACCGGCGGACTGAACGAACTCCCGGAAGCGGAACGTGAATCATGGCGCGCCCTCTGGGCCCGCGCCCGGGCACTCGTCGCCGAACTGGGCGACTGACGGCGACGCCTTCGATCGGCAGCCGAGGTCGGGCAGGTCTCGTCCGCCCCGATCGCGGAGGCATGACGCAGCGGAGTCCCGTCCTCTCTCGTCGACCTCGGCCCCGCCACGCTCGAGGTCGAAGAGCGGACCGAGAATCAGGCGGTCTCGACGCCGACTTCGGCCACCGCGTCGCCGGCGGTCTCCTCCGAGCGAAGATAGGCCCGCTCGTCGTGCTCGAGGGCGCCCTCCGGGAGGTGGTCCCAGAAGGGGCCGAGGTCCTTCTTGACCTTGTCGAGGTAGAAGGCCGGGATCCTGCGCGACGTCCCGGCGTGAAAGGCCTTCATCTCCGGGTCCGACTCCATCAGACCGCGAACTCGCGCGTAGTGGCGCGGCTTGCTCGAGGAGAGGCCCCGGATCATGTTGAGGCCCTTGGCCGCCCAGGAGGTGTTGGCCCAGGAGCGCTTCGCCACCTGCTTGAGCGACAGCGAATAGCGCGACAGGTCCGCGACCAGCCTGAAGAACTCGGCCCATTCGTAGTTGAGCGGCTTGACGTTGGTGGCCCGCCCGCTGTTCAGGAAGTGGAAGGGGAGCGGCAGGACGCGCCCCGCAGCCTGCAGATCGAGATTCAAGGGCGTCCCGCGGCCGTAGCAGGTCAGCAGCGAGAAGGCGGGAAAGACGCTCGGCGCCCGGGAGATGAACTGCTTGGTGAGTTCGAAGGGCTCGGCGCCGTGATCACAGTCGAGGCCCAGGACGAAGTTCGCCTGAACGTAGGGAATGTGCCGAGCGATGACGTTGGCATGCTCCACGACCTCGTGCAGCTTGGCCTCGCCCTGACGCGAACCGGTCTTCGACTTGTCCCCGTGCGAGAACCAGGACTCGACCCCCGGGAGGATGGCCTTGCAGCCGGCGCCCGCGAGTCGCTTCAGGTTCGGCTCGGAGAGGATCGAGAGACTGCTCTCGGCGCCGAAGCTGACCGAGCCCTTCGGCACGGCTTCCTCGATGGCGCCCAGGTAGTCGTCGAAGCGCACCCCGAAGTTCGGATCGTGCCAGGCGACGAAGGGCCTGGGCACGGTCTTCACCAGGAAGCGGAGGTCGTCCTGGATCTGCTGGAGATCGAGCGGCTGGTAGGGGATCGCCGCGTCGATGCAGAAGTTGCAGGTGTAGGGGCAGCCCATGCTGCCGAGCATGGGGACGAGCTTGAGAACCCGCGTCTTCGCTATCGTCGGCGCGATGAACTTCCAGCGCTCCTGCACCGAAGGTAGCGAACGCGGCTGCTGCGCGGCGGCGAGGTTGACCCCCAGCGGGCGGTGAGGCGAGGCATCCCGGAGCACATCGTCCAGCACCTGCTCGTCGGTCAAACCCAGGACGTAGTCGAAGTACTTCGCCGCATCCTCGGGGAAGGACCGGGCATGCGGTCCGCCGAGGACCGTGATCGCTCCCTTCATCCGCCCCATGTTGCTCAACGCATAGGCCAGCTGGGCCGAACGAGTGAAGGCACAGATGATCAGCAGGTCCGTCGCACCGGACAGCTCCGCTTCGAGGTCCTCGAGACCCGTGTAGCAGATGAAGCGGACGTCATGCCCGCGCCGCTCGCACCAGACCGCGACGGCCTGAGGCATGAGGCTGGCGCGATTCGCGTTCATCACCCGCGAGAACGGGGATGGCGACGGACCGCTGGCGGCGAGATCCAGGACGGTGACCTTCAGGGACTTCATGGAGCAGGACGCTTTCCGACCTGGCGGCGATCTGTGGCGTTGGTGAGGCGACGGTGGGCGGTCCCGCAGGAGACCGGTTCGGGTTTCCGACCGGCACGGACTGGGCGTCTGCCCGATCCTACTCGCCTCCGGCGTCCATGAATACCGCGAGCTGGCCGTCAACCGGTGGCCCGGCCGCGAACGAGGTGCCGGACGATCCGATCAACGCCCGGGATCACGCTCCTGCGGGCCCTTCTTGCCGTCGAGGACCTTCTTGATCGCCTCCTCGAGTTCGTCCGGCTTGAAGCCCATCGGTCCGGGTCCGCCGGCATAGGCGATCTTGCCGTCGCGACCGACCAGGTAGAGACGATCGGGATGCGCGGCATAGGCCTTGCCGACCGCGTCGTCCATGCGATCGACCAGGGTCGGCAGGTCCTTCAGATCGAGCCCGGTGCTGCAGGACCCGGCCAGGGCCCTCCTCTCATCCAGGGTGATCGGCTCCTGAACGACCGGATGTCCTTCGCGACTCATCGGACTGGCGCCGTCGAGTGCATGCGCCTCGGCGATGTAGACCAGGAAGAACTGGACCTCGTTGCCGTAGGTCGCATGGAGCTTCTTCAGCCGACCGGCTGAACTGCGGAAGGGCGGTCAGGTGTAGCTGCCGAAGATCAGCGCCACCGGCCGCTTGCCGGCGAAGGACGAGAGCTTCGCCGTCTCGTCACCGGTCTTGTAGGGCAGATCGAAATCCGGCGCCCTCTTCCCCACGCTCGGTGCGGCGGATCTCGAGCCGCGACCGCCGCGGATCTCGGCGGCGCTGATCTTGCCGTCGCGGTCGGCGTCGGCGCCCTTCGCGACGCCTTCGAGCTCGTCGAACTCCAGCGCTCCGGAACCATCGACGTCGAGGATGCGCAACATCATCTCGGCACGGCGATCGAATCCGATCTCGTCGAGATCGAGGATCCTGTCGTCGTTGCCGTCCTGCTCGCCGAACCAGGCGGCGAATCCCTCGAGTTCGAAGGGTCGGTCCTCTCCCACCCCGAGGAGGCGGCCGAGAATCCGGGGGCGCATGGCCTCGGGCCCTCTGGCTCGCGGGCCGCGTCGTGACCCGCCTTCGAAGTCGGCCGGGGTCAGCTTGCCGTCGCCGTCGCGATCCAGGCGGCGGAACCGGGCCTCGCCGCGACTGTACTCCTCGGCGCTGACCGCGCCGTCCTTGTCGTGATCGTGTTCCCTGGCGATGAGATCCCAGGCCGAGTCGGGACGCCGCTCCTGAGCGGCCGCGACGGAGACCAGAAGCAGGATGGAGAGTCCGACGCGGATCGTGATCATGGCGGGTCCTTTCGCGTGCCGGTCTTCAACCCGGACCGGCCGCCGAGGTTCCGTCGCAATCCGCCGGCACCGGTATTCGATCCCGCGGCGACGAGGGCCGCGGGGCGACGGGCCTCGACCGCCCCTAGCGTCGCTTGCCGTGGCGGACGAGCTTCAGGTCGGCGTCCTTCAGGAGACCGACGCCGCGGCCGTAGATCTTGTGCTCGCTGCCGCTCTCGAGCGGCGTGCTCTCCTTCGTCTTCAGGCAGCCCTCGAAGCGCCCCGCCGGGGTCTCGA
>JBFIHP010000424.1:0-3822 GCA_041601735.1 Planctomycetota bacterium
GAGGTCTTCGAGGTCCTCCTGCTCGACGCCCGCAACGGCCTGATCCGTCGCGAGCGCGTGTCGATGGGCACGCTCACCGGAAGCCTCGTGCATCCCAGGGAGGTCTTCCGCTCGGCCGTCCGCGAGGCGGCCGCGGCCGTCGTCCTGGTCCACAACCACCCGAGCGGCGATCCGAGTCCGAGCGCGGAGGACATCGAGGTCACCGAGCGTCTGGTCGGCGCGGGCGAACTCCTGGGTATCCGCATCCTCGATCACGTCATCGTCGGGGGCGGAGTCTATGTTTCGTTTGCCGAGCGCGGCCTGCTCGTGGCCGGACGTCCGGTCCGCGTCGCAGAGCGTTCGAGAGAGGAGGAGAGACCTCGATGCAGCGATCGCGATTGCTGAAGACCCGAGCCGGCTGGCTCTGGTACGTGATGGGGGAGAAGGGCCTCGTGCGCAGCACCTTGCCCTTCAGGAGCAAGGAGGCGGCGGAGGCGGCCCTGCACCGCGAGTTCCCCGAGGCAGGTCCGGATCGCAGCCTCGAGCCCGGGCTCGCCCGCGCCCTGCGGGACTACTTCTCGGGGAAGCCGGTCGTCTTCGACGTGCGCCTCGACGAGAGCGGGCTCACCGATTTCCAGCGCGCCGTCTACAAGAGCCTCCGGCGCGTGAAGCCGGGGCGGACCCTGACCTACGCCGAGCTGGCCGAGAAGGCGGGTCGCCCGCGCGCGGCCCGGGGCGTCGGCGTCTGCATGCGGCGCAATCCCTTTCCGCCGGTGGTGCCCTGTCATCGGGTCCTGGGCTCCAACGGCGCGCTCACCGGCTTCTCCGCCGAGGGCGGGCTCGAGCTCAAACGGAGCATGCTCGAGATGGAGGGCCTGGAGGGCCTGAAGTAGCGCCCATTCCTCGCCAGACGGGAATCTCGGGCCTGCCGGCGCGAAGCAGAGCATCGCCCCTGAGGTGGCTCGCTTGCCGCTTCGGCGGCCCTTTGGTACGAAATCGCGCCATGATCGACCCCGAAATGCTCGCCATCCTCGCCTGTCCCGCCTGTCGAGCCCCGCTCGCGACCAGGGGAGAAGACCGGCTGCAATGCCAGAGTTCCGCCTGCGGGCTGATCTACCGCATCGAGGACGAGATTCCGATCCTCCTCGTCGACGAGGCCATCGCTCCGGGCGACGACGCCGCCGGACGATCCCTGGACTCCTGAGCGGAGAACGACGGACTTGTACGCGATCATCTCCGACCTGCACAGCAACATCGAGGCGCTCGACGCGGTGATGGCCGACATGGCCGGCTTCCCGGTCGAGAAGACCTACTGCCTGGGCGACGTGATCGGCTACGGGCCCGACCCGATCCCCGTGCTGGAGAAGGTGCAGTCCTGCGAGTTCATCCTCATGGGCAACCACGAGGAGGGCATGATGTTCTTCGCCGAGGACTTCAATCCCCGGGCGCGCGCGGCGCTGGAGTGGACCAAGGCCCAGATCATGGACCCGGCTCTCCCGAAGGAGACCCAGCACATGATCTGGCAGATGATCGATGCCATGCCGCGCTCGCAGCGCACCGACGATGCGGTCTTCGTGCATGGTTCGGTGCGCAACGAGACCCGCGAGTACGTGATGCCCTCGGACATCGCGGATCGGAAGAAGATGAAGGAGATCTTCGAACTCGTGGACCGCGGTGTCTGCTACTTCGGGCACACCCACGTCCCCGGCGTCTGGACCGAGTCCGGGCGCTATCTCAGCCCCGTCGATCTGGGCCACGAGTACGTTGTTCCCGAGGAGAAGGTTGTTATCAATGTCGGCTCGGTCGGGCAGCCTCGTGACGGCGACAATCGCGCCTGCTACCTGCTCGTGGACGGCGACAAGGTGACCTTCCGCCGGGTCGCCTACGATTACGAGGCGACCATGCGCAAGATCATGCGCATCGAAGAGCTCTCCGACACACTGGCCGCGCGCCTGAAACTGGGCCGCTGATCCCCGGCGCCGGAACGAAATCCCGGCTGCGAAGCTGAAGAAGCAAGCGATGCAGAACCGTTTCCTGCTGGCCCTCATCCTGTCGATGGTTCTCATCATGACCTGGTCGGCGATGAATCCGCCGCCGCAGCAGCCGGACGAAGGCGAGAAGAAGCCGGTCACGGAGGGCGACCAGGAACCGGGCCGGACGACTCCGGGCGGTGAAGAGACCAGGCCGGAGGTCGTGACCACCCGGCCGGCGTCGAGCGAACAGCTCCCCGAGGCCGCGCCCTTCGGTGGTTCCCTCCACATCCAGAACGACGCCCTCCGCATCGACTTCGCCCAGAAGGGCGGCGTCGTCGAGACGGTCTGGCTGCTCGATCACTACGAGCACGTCGAGGACAAGGGCAAGCCCGGCCATCAGAACAAGCTGCGTTTCATCCGCAGCTACGAGGGCGGTCCGCGGGCCTTCGAACTCGTTGACGGCAGCGCCTCGGAGGCCGAGGCGGGCTGGCTGAACACGCGGTCCTGGGCGACCACCGGTCCCTCGGCCGACGGTCGATCGATCGAGTTCAGCACCGAGTTCGTCCAGTCGGGTCGGAAGCTGCGCCTGACGCGCAGCTACGGCTTTCGCGACGGCTCGCCGCACCGTCTGATCGCCAAGCTCTCGGTGGTCGTTCTCGAGGGTGACGCCGCCGGCGTCGAGAAGAGCTACTGGATCAACACCTCGGGCGGCGTCTTCCCCGAGGATCGCTCCGACGGGAGCAACAAGTACGGCCTGTCGTTCTCGCACGTCCAGATCGGCGCCCGACCCGACGGCGACGTCGAACTGGTCGCCTTCCAGGCCTCGGACCTGCTCGAGGAGGGCACCAAGGGCCTCGTTCCCGACGGCGTCTTCGGCTGCGACATGGGCGTGTACTTCGGCGCCTACCTGCGACCGCTCGCGGGCGCCGGCCGCAGCAGCGTGCGCGCCCGGGCGATCGACCCCTTCGAGAGCCGGAGGATCGAGTCGCCCTCCCGGGAAGAGCTCGAGCGCTACGGACCCTACCGCGCCTACACCCAGATCTCGGTCCGCTTCGCCGCGAAGGAGACGGGAGTCCCCGCCGAGGCGAGCTTCGACTGGTACGTCGGTCCGAAGGACCATCGTGCCATCAAAGAGGCCTACGCCGACGACGAGGCCTTGCGCCGGGACTACCTCGACGTCGCGGACGCCGAGCTGACGGCCCAGGGCAGCTTCTGCTGCCTCAACGACTACTTCGGCTGGCTCATCCAGGCGATCTCCAAGGCCGTCGTCTGGATGATCTCCTTCTTCACCGGACTCTTCGGCAGCGCCGGCGTCGCGATCATCGTCCTCACCATCTGCGTTCGCGTGCTGATGTTCCCCATCACCCGCAAGTCGCAGGTGGCGATGCACATCCATGCCAAGAAGATGGCCAAGCTGAAGCCGAAGATCGAGGCCCTGAAGAAGAAGTACGAGAACGACCAGCAGAAGATCGCGGCCGAGCAGATGAAGCTCATGAAGTCGGAGGGCGTCAGCATGCTGCCGCTCGGCGGCTGCCTCCCGATGTTCCTGCAGATCCCGGTCTTCTTCGGCCTGTTCTCGGCGATCCGCTTCGACTACGAGCTGCGGCACGCGGCCTTCCTCTGGTGCAAGGACCTGTCGATGCCCGACACCGTCCTGGCCATCACGCCGATCTCGATGCCCTGCTTCTGCATGCCGGGCGGCGCCTCGATCAGCGGCCTCAACATCTTCCCGCTGCTCATGATCGTCGCGATGTTCCTGCACCAGCTGGGCATGCCGAAGTCGCCGGACCCGCAGATGCAGCAGCAGCAGAAGATCATGATGTTCATGCCGATCTTCTTCGGCGTGCTCATGTACGGCTATGCGGCCGGC